>JBDLWK010000034.1:0-7867 GCA_039804335.1 Actinomycetota bacterium | reverse complement strand
GAGAGAACGTCGCCACATTGAATCTCGATATAGCTCATGACTTATCTCCCTTCTCGAGCGCAGCTTTCGCAACTGCTTTCTTGGAGGTTTCAACTGAATAGCCGAGCTCCTTGGCATATGCAGCTAGTTTCTCGCGCAACTGTTTACGGCCACGGCTCAGGCGCGACATCACAGTGCCCGCTGGAATCCCAACAATCTCTGCAATCTCCTTATAAGAGAAACCCTCAACATCGGCGAGGTAGACAACCATGCGGAACTCTTCTGGAATCTCCTGCAGCGCCTTCTTGATATCACTATCAGGAAGATTTTCGAGCGCCTCGGCTTCAGCTGATTTTCCAAGGTCGCTTGTATGTGATTGCGCTTCTGCGACCTGCCAATCTTCGAGCTCGGCCTGTGCAATCTGTGGGCGGCGCTGATCCTTGCGATATGTATTAATAAATGTTGTTGTCAGTACTCGATACAACCAAGCGCGGAGATTTGTTCCCTCTTCAAATTGATGAAATGAGGTGAAGGCTTTGAGGTAGGTATCCTGAACTAAATCTCGGGCATCCTCTGGATTCTTTGTATAGCGAAGCGCTGCAGCATAAAGCTGATCTGTGAAGGCAAGGGCATCTCGCTCGAACCGAATGGTGCGATCGGCCGCGCTCTCGAGTACTAAATCCTTCGATGTCATTACTAACATCCTAACCCCAAACTAGAAAAGTGTCTCGGGCTCCCCTAACTCGTACTCAGCAATGATTTCAGGCCCATTGTTTGCAACAAGATTGACCCGTGGAGATACCGGCCTCGTAATCAATCCAGCGGTCGGATTTTCACTCTTCATCAACGCTTGCAGCTGATGAATCTCTCGATTCTTTGGGTCGAGCCATTCCTCCCAGCGTTCACGTGCCATAAAGACAGGCATTCGACTATGAATTGTTGCGAGCTCACCAACTGCCTCCTGGGTAATGATGGAAGCGCTTTGAATTTCTTGACCGCTCTCACTTCGCCAGGTGCTAAATATTCCTGCAACTGAGAGCGGGTTGGAATCAGCACTGGTGATGTAGAAGGGCTCCTTCGGTGGGTATTTGCCGAGGGAAGTTGCCCACTCGTAATAACCAGTCACTGGTATCAAACATCGAGTCGTGCGAAATGCATCTCGAAAGGTTGGCTTCTCGTGAATCGATTCGCTTCGGGCATTGATTGCATGCGACTGTCCGGCGCGGGCCTCACCAAAGTTTTTCTGCCACGGTGCAATCAAGCCCCATGATGCCGTATCTAACTTTCGAAGATTGCTCTCTCGATCCTGATTCTTCACAATGTAGATGTCGTTGGTGGGAGCGATATTCCAGTTGAGGGGCAGAGTTGGATTTGAATCATTTTCGACGAGGTTGAAGAAGGCGACAATCTCTTCGGCGCTCTGCGCCATCGCATATCTCCCGCACATATTCGTAATCGTAGTCGAAGAGCCTCGGGGTAGACTTTGGACATGACTTCACCTCATCCGCTCTGGCCCGCGCCCTTTCGCGGCAAGAGTCCGGTTGATGCAATCGTCACCATCCCAGGATCAAAGTCGGTAACAAACCGAGCACTCATCCTTGCTGCACAGGCAACTACTCCCTCAATTATTCGCAAGCCTTTAGTTTCACGAGATTCAGAGTTGATGTCAGCAGGCCTTGTGGCGATGGGGCTGACAATCGAGAGCGGCAGCGATGGCAACGGTGATTACTGGGTGGTCACTCCTGCGGCAAATGCTGGCCGTGGATTACAGGGTCCAGCGAAGATTGATGTGGGAAATGCCGGAACCGTTATGCGCTTCTTGCCTCCCCTTGCTGCACTAGCCGATGGAGATATCTCCTTTGATGGTGACCCACGCAGCTATGAACGTCCATTAGGACCTGTGATTAAAGCTCTCGAAGATCTCGGTATCAAAATCGAACATGAGGGGCGTTATTCATTGCCGATGGTGATGAAATCGCGTGGCGTCATCCCTGGTGGTGAACTCACAATCGATGCAAGTGCATCAAGCCAATTCTTATCTGCGCTTCTCCTCGTTGCTCCAAGTATGACTAATGGAATTACCGTGACACATGTCGGCGGCAAGCTTCCATCAATGCCTCATATTGAAATGACAGTTCAGATGCTCCGTGATTTCGGTGCAACAGTGACTGTCGATTCGCAGGCACAGAGCTGGCGCGTTGAACCAGGTCCTCTTCAAGGTGTTGATTTGGTAATCGAACCAGATCTCTCTAACGCCGCTCCATTTATATCTTTAGCCATGGTCTGTGGTGGCTCAATCACGATTGCTGACTGGCCGCTGAAGACGACACAACCTGGCGATCAACTTCGCGATATTTTTACCGCAATGGGTTCGCACGTTGAATTTGTTGAGGGTGGACTTAAGGTCACCGGTGGTCCAAGCATCAAGGGAATCGATATTGACCTTCATGATGTTGGCGAACTTACGCCATCTATCGCAGCTCTTGCCGCACTCGCAGATTCACCCTCACATCTTCGCGGAATCGGGCACCTTCGCCTCCATGAAACAGATCGTTTAGCAGCGCTCACTACTGAGATCAACGGGCTTGGCGGCAATGTGGTTGAGGAAGAGACAGCTCTTCACATTACTCCTGCACCATTGCACGCTGGAACATTCCACACATATGAAGACCACCGATTAGCTACTGCTGGCGCTGTCATTGGCCTCGTTGTTGAAGGTATTGAGGTCGAAAATATCGCAACCACTCGAAAGACTTTGACGGACTTTCCTGGATTATGGAAGAGCCTGCTCGTATAGATGGTTGATCTTCGATGACTCCACGCGAATACGATGAATCGGATGTTCGCATCCGACCAACGCGCACAACCCGTCGCCGCAGCAAAGATCGTCCGTCGCATAGTGATTCTCACTCAGCGCTTGTGATTTCGGTCGATCGCGGTCGAAGTGGCTGCGTTCTTCAAGGTGGACCCAATGAAGGACAGCTTGTTGTTGCGATGAAAGCTCGTGAACTCGGGCCAAAATCAGTTGTTGTCGGTGACTCTGTTGAAATTGTCGGCGATACCAGTGGAGCTGAAGGCACTTTAGCCAGAATAGTTAAAGTGAATGAGCGCCAAAATTCACTCAGCCGCACTGTAGATGATGCAGCCAAGTTGGAGCGAACAATTGTTGCCAATATTGATCAGCTTCTTATTGTTGTCGCATCAGCCAACCCAGAGCCTCGTCGTGGATTAATTGATCGTTTCTTGGTCAGTGCATTTATCGAGAAGATTCACCCAATCATTGTTGTAACCAAGATAGATGTCGCCCCAGTTCCAAAATTTATGGAGAAGTACGAAGCGCTCGGGGTTGAAATCATGACAACTTCATCAAAGATTGCAGAGCGCCCTGAGCAAGTTGCAGAGATTGCCGAGCTACTGCGCGGAAAGGTCTCAGTTCTTGTTGGTCACTCTGGAGTTGGAAAGTCAACGCTCATCAATGATTTAGTACCTGAGGCAGATCGACTTACTGGCGATGTTAATGATGTCACCGGCCGCGGTCGCCACACATCATCGAGCGCTGTTGCTCTCGCCCTTCCCGGCGGTGGTTGGATCATCGATACTCCTGGAATCCGTGCCTTCGGTCTGGCACATCGCGACCCACGCGAAATTGTTGAAGCATTCCCAGATTTAGCTGAGGTCGCAGCAACCTGTATGTCTCATTGTTCTCATGCCGAAGATGGATGTGCCCTCAATAAGTGGGTTTTAGAGAGCTCAGAGCATCAAGTTGAGCGCCAATTACGCCTCGAAAGTTTACGTTCGCTCCTAGATGCGAAGAGTTACATAGACTTACCCCATGAGCAGTAACGGAAAATCTCAGTTCTCACACGGTGAAGACCTCACTCTCGCTCACCGTCTAGCCGATGCCGCAGATTCAATTACCTTAAAGCGCTATCAAGCGATTGATTTAACCATCACAACCAAGCCAGATAACACCCCCGTTACCGATGCCGATAAATCCTCTGAGCAAGCAATCCGCGCGCTTCTACACGCCCACCGCCCAGATGATGGCATCGTGGGGGAAGAGTTTGGCAACGAAGGAATTGAGAAGAATCGCTATTGGGTTATTGATCCCATTGATGGAACTAAGAATTTCCTACGGGGAGTTCCGACCTGGGCAACTCTCATTGCACTTGTTGAACGTACCCCTGAAGGTGGCCAGCGCACTGTTGTCAGTGTTGTAAGTGCGCCTGCTCTCTTCCGACGTTGGTTTGCCCATATTGATGGAGGAGCCTTTGTCACAATCAACCACGAAGAGACTAAGCGCATTCATGTCTCTGGTGTAACGAAGATAGAAGATGCCTCAATTTCGTACTCTGACTTTCAAGGATGGGGAGAAATGCTCCAGCCTTTCCATGCGCTACTTGCCTCTGCTTGGCGAACTCGCGGATACGGCGATTTTTGGTCGCATATGTTGGTTGCTGAGGGTGCTCTTGAGGCGGCGCTAGAACCAGAGTTAGCGCTCTGGGATATGGCCGCACTTGATCTCATCGTCACAGAGGCGGGCGGGGTATTTTCAAATACCTCTGGCCAACCTGGACCGCATGGTGGAAATGGCGTCTCAACAAATGCAGCGCTCCACAATCACATTATCAATGCGTTAAAAGCTTAAGTAAGACATCACTGCCGAGAAGAGAGAAGAAGACCGTGGAAGACATTCAGATTGATCTCAACCACCATAAAGCTCCTCTCAACGAGCGCGATGGCTCGGTAGCAGGATTTGATCTCAATCAGGCCACACTTGTTCCACAGACTTTTGCAGTAACTGGAATGACTTGTAGCGCATGTGTTAATTCAGTTGAGCGTAGCCTCAATTCAATCCCCGGGGTAAGCGCATCAGTGAACTTTGCATCGGAGACGGTACATATTCTCGCCCCCTCTGAAGTCAAAGCAGAGGTGATTATCAAGGCGGTTAAGGCTGCCGGATATAGCGCAGTACTTCTTAAGGACCGCAGTGATCCAGCGCTACATCGCAAGGGGGCGGCGCGTGCTCTCTTCTTTGCGATTCTATTTGCAGTACCAACGATTGCAATTTCAATGGTGATGTCTTGGCATGACTCGGTCGGCGACTGGCTCTTTGATCTCTTCACATCTAATAACTGGACATTGCCACCACATGCAGATCATCACTTTGCATCTTGGCTCGCGCTTCTGCTGACCACTCCCCTTATTCTTATTGTCGCCTTTCCGATTCATCGGGCAGCTATTCGCAACTTCTTCCACCCCACCATGGATTCACTTATCTCATTGGGATCATTTAGCGCATATATCTGGTCAATCTACGCGACATACTCTGGCAAAGGCGATGTCTATACCGAGGTTGCAGCGGGAGTCCTTCTCTTTGTCATTCTCGGTCGTTATCTAGAGTCTCGCGCAAAGCGAAGTGCAAGTAGCGCGCTCTCTACCCTCCTGGCACTTGGCGAGAAGGAGGTCACTGTTCTGCGAAGTGGCAGTGAAGTGCTTATCCCTATCTCTCACCTTAATGTCGGTGACGAATTTATAGTAAAGCCAGGTTCGCGCATCGCAACGGATGGAATAGTGATCTCAGGAACAAGCACCGTTGATAACTCTTTAATTACTGGCGAAAACCTTCCAATAGAAATCAATCCAGGCGATCACGTTATTGGCTCTGCGCTTAATAACAATGGTCGAATCATCGTTCGTGCGACGCGAGTTGGTAACGATACTGAGATGGCACGCATTACATCTATGGTGGTGACTGCTCAAGCAAGTAAATCTCCAATTCAAGAGAGCGCAGATCGAATCGCATCCGTATTTGTGCCTGCAGTAACCACCCTTGCCATCGCAACATATCTATTCTGGTATTACGTTGAGGGCAAGACCCTCACCTTCTCCATTTCAACAGCGATTACCGTCCTTGTCATCGCCTGCCCATGCGCCCTTGGATTAGCCACACCGGTAGCTCTCTTGGTCGCATCTGGCCGTGGTGCGCTGCGGGGAATCGTCATACGTCAGCCGCGAGTGCTCTCTGCTGCCCGAGAAGTCGATGTAGTTCTCCTCGATAAGACCGGCACGCTCACTGATGGCCAGATGCAGGTTCGAGATGTAGTCATTCCTGTTTCGGCACAGAAGATCTTAGGTTCATCTTTTGAGGGTGTTCTGGATGAGAAGCGAGTCTTATCGCTTGCTATGGCACTTGAAAGTCAGAACGATCATCCTGTTGCAAAGGCAATCGTTCAATATTGCACTGCTCGCTCTGCAGAGAAGCTTGCTATCTCTGACTTCACCCAAACCCCGGGTGCAGGAGTTGCAGCACGTGTGAGCGCATTTGGAAAGACGATGGTCGTCATCATCGGTTCTCCTGAGTCAGTGGGTCATAGCGCTGTTGCACTCGATCCAGAATTAGCTCAGGCGATTGCCGCTGCCAAGAGCGCTTCATATACAACATCGCTTCTCGCCGTTGATGGCGTAGCAATTGCGCTCTTCGCCACAGGTGATGTCATTAAGAGTGATGCGCGTGAAGCTCTCGCCGCACTTCGTGAGCGCGGTATTGAGAGCTGGTTAGTTACCGGTGATCACCAAGAATCTGCGCTGCAGATAGCTTCACAGGTCGGAATCAGCCCTGAATATGTAATTGCCAGTGCATCACCTGAGGCGAAGATCTCTAAGGTACAAGAGCTTCAAGGCCAGGGCCATAAGGTGATGATGGTTGGTGATGGCGTCAATGATGCAGCAGCCCTGGCGCAAGCAGATCTAAGTATTGCCATGGGAACAGGGACAGATACAGCGATTTCAACTGCTGATATCACCTTGATGCGTCCCCAATTGATGGGCGTCATTGATTCATTAGATCTATCTAAGAAGACTCTTCGCACCATCAAAACCAATCTGGGATGGGCCTTTGCCTATAATACTATTGGGTTGCCGATTGCGGCGATGGGCTTGATGTCACCGATGTATGCAGCAGCGGCAATGGCCCTGAGTAGTTTATTTGTAGTGACTAACTCTCTTCGGATCCGATAAAGGTTCTTACCAGCGAGATTGCTCCAATATAGATTGGGAATGCAATCATGATGATATTTGCTGCCATCGAACTATTAACACCGCTCTCATTGGAGTAGTTCCACGAGAGGATGAAGAGTGTGAGAGTGTAGATAAATCCAAATGGCAGGGTGATCTTGCGCCAACGAATGACACGAACCAAATGAGGGAACTTAATATTCGTTAGCTGAGAAACTGCGAGCAATACTGTTGTAATTGCAACGGTCCGTGGGCTTAAATCAAAGATGAGAAACGATGGGACTGCAAGGTTCCAGACCGCAGGAAAACCATTGAACCAATGATCTTCGGTCTCGATATCTGTGCGAGCAAACCAGAGGGCTGAGAGAAGCAAGACCATTGCCGCAATCAGAGTTGCGAATTCAGTTGGCAACATCTCGAGGCGAATCATCAGAGCGACTGGAACAACCACGCATGTCACATAATCAACAATCAGGTCGAGGACATAACCATCGACTCGTGGAGCATTAAAGACAACATCGATCTTACGTGCGATTGGGCCATCTAAGCCATCGAGCACCTGGCAGACAAGGAGCCAGAGAAGGGCACCACGAACATTGTTATCAATGACAGCTTGTAGAGCCAAGAGTCCAGCGGCAGCGCCACTGGCAGTCATGACATGGAGGGCATAGCCTGAAATGGCGGGACGGGTAGGTGCTCTCATAACTGGTGAGAATAGCGAATGACCGCCTCAAATTTACATTTGTGACGGCCATTCGTATTACTTACTTTGGTAGCGGGGGCAGGATTTGAACCTACGACCTCTGGGTTATGAGCCCAGCGAGCTACCGAGCTGCTCCACCCCGCGTCGGTAAGCGCAATTCTATGTGAA
>JBDLWK010000033.1:0-8004 GCA_039804335.1 Actinomycetota bacterium | reverse complement strand
AAACCAGCGAAAACAGCGATAACGACGAGGTTATTGGCTATCGGAGCCCACATCAGTGGTGCGAAAGATCCGCGGGCGTTGGCAACCTGACCCAACATCGTAAAGAGTCCTAAGAAGAAGATCTGTGGCAGGCAGTAACGTGTGAAGGCGATTGCAATCTCGCGCTCTGCCTCAAAGCCGGCATCCGAAAACTCTGGCGCGTAGAGACGTACTAAATATGGTGCAAAGAGAACACCAATGATGACGAGTGCGAGCAAAATTCCAGAGATAGTTGTGACTAGACGAGAGGCAAAGCCATGGCCACCATCTTCATCGCTAAATGATCGAACCAACTGTGGAACGAAGATCGCAGTAAGTGCGCCACCTACAAGTAAGTTGTAGAGAATATTAGGCATCGTATTTGCAACGTTGTAAGTATCGGCCAGTAGCGCAGTACCCAATACTGCGACGCCAAGGATCGCACGGAAGAATCCGGTGATACGAGAGAGGATTGTTCCAATCGCCATAATCGAAGAGGCGCGGAAGAGCTCATTATTTTTCATTACGGCTCCTCCGGATTCGACGTACTGATTGCGCAACCGCGCCGATAAAGAGAAGTATGCCGGCGCCAGTTGTAAACCAGGCGACTCGTGAGTCGATTACTGTGAGATTGAGGTTCAACTTAGAAACTTCACCCACACGTGTTCCTTGTGGCGTCATAAATTGTGCAAGTACCAAGGTAGAACCAGATGCAATCACCTCAAAAGGAACAGAGATTTGAATCTGAGATTTAGCAGGCAAGGTGATGTTATTTACATTCTCTACTTGCACACGTGAATTCATGGGAATCAACGAGAGATTAACGATGGTTGCAGTCTCAAACTTATTTACGAGAGTGAGCGGCACCTTGGTTGTAGCTGAAGTCAATTGATAACGACCAGAGACAACTCTTAATTTACTCGAGACTTCACGAACGGCATCGCGAGCAGAGTAAGAGAAGTATGCGCGCTCTTCAACACTCAAAAGTGGGTTAAGGAGAATGCCGAGACGTTGGCGAAGATCTGTAATTTCAGGTACTTCAATAACCTTACTTAAGCCAAGCAATAACGCTCTCTCATTACGGTAAAACTCTTGATATTGGCTATCTAGAAGTGATTTTCCTTGGCCCCAACCGTTCTGTGAGATGACTGGGCGGGCAAAGAAAGCCTCTAACTTTTGCGCAGCGAGAGCTGAGTAAAACTTGATCTCACTCGGCGCCAATTTTCTTGCAAGAGAGGCATCTGGATTTCCATATGGAAGTGCAACGATGGGATTGCCGACTGTTGCAATCTTTAATTGCTGCAACCAAATCTGAGCGATACTCGCGCCGACTGGATCTTCTTTACCTTCAAATGTGTATCCATCTGCCATATCTAATACTTCATCGACCAGGTGGGCATCGATTACCCACGTGGCAGAGTTATTTGATTGAAAGAGCGCTTTACCTAACCGACCATCAGGTGTCAGAGTGGTTGCTAAATCGTTATCGCGAAAAGTGCCATCGAAATTGCGATGAGGAACATCTACGACACGCACCACAGGTGTCGCAGCCTCCAATGGAGGGAGCGCGACTAACGCGACTAACCCAATAAGGAAGGCAGAGAATATTTTCTTCATTGCGCCTCAAGTACCATCGTGGCATTGGTGCGAGCAATTAACTTCTTCTCATCAGGATATGCAAGCTTTTCGATGATCTCCTCGAGCGGAAACCATGCCACCTCATCAACTTCACTCTCTTGTGCTGCCAGTAACCCACCACTTTCACGGAAGAGATAGTGGTGAACAGTTTTATGGATTCGCTTTCCACCGGCCATAAACCAGAAATCAATCACGCCGAGAGATTTCTTAATCTCAGATTGGATTCCCGTCTCTTCCGCGACCTCGCGCAGAGCGGCTTGTTCGGGAGTTTCTCCCTCTTCAATATGACCTTTAGGAAGTGACCAGAGAATCTTCTTCCCACTGGAATCCTTCTGATCTCGACGTCCAATAAGGAGGCCGAGCTTGCCAGTTGTATCAATAACGAGACCGCCCGCACTTACCTCGTCAACGCGCTTTGCATAGGTGCGTGCAGGAGCGCCTCTCTTTGCGGGGGTCTTCTTCTCTTGCTGCCCACCCTCTTGGGTAGGTGAATTCTGTGGGGAGCGATGCGCCGGACGCTTACGTCGACGCTTCTTCTTACTACCTTCGCTGCCCGCACTAGGTGCCGGGGTCATGGAGTAAGAGTACCTATTAGGCTTATCTATTGTGAGTGGTGCGAAGAGCGATTTAGGGCGAGAGCTGGCTTTGGCGACCCTCATTGAGCGGGCGCCTCTGGCAAGCTCTCTCGCCGCAGCCTTTAAAGAGCAGGGTTATCGGTTAGCCCTAGTGGGCGGCCCGGTTCGCGATGCAATTCTCGGTCGCCTTGGAAATGATCTCGACTTCACCACAGATGCACATCCACTTGAGACGAAGAAGATTTTAAAGAAGTGGGCAGAGAACGTCTGGGATACCGGAATTCAATTTGGAACTATCGCCGGTAAACGCGGTGATACAACAGTTGAGGTAACAACATATCGCAGCGAAAAATATGAAGAGGATTCACGCAATCCCGATGTTGAGTACGGTGATGATATTGAAGGTGATCTCTCTCGCCGTGATTTCACAGTCAACTCGATGGCGCTAGAACTTACAACATCGACACCAGAATTTATCGACCCATTTAATGGAATCGATGATTTAGCTGCAAAGATTCTCCGTACGCCAGCAAGTGCAACACAATCTTTCTCTGATGATCCACTACGAATGATGCGCGCTGCTCGTTTTGCAAGCCAATTAGATTTCACTCTCGATAAAGATGTATTAGATGCAATGCATAACATGTCAGGGCGCATCTCAATAATCTCTGCCGAGCGCATTCGAGATGAATTTGTAAAGATGCTGATGTCACCAAATCCACGGATTGGAATCACAATCCTTGTTGATACAGGACTTGCAGAACATGTAATTCCTGAGATTCCAAAGTTACGCCTTGAAATTGATGAACACCATCACCATAAAGATGTGTACGAGCACTCCATCACCGTTCTCGAACAAGCTATCACTCAAGAAGATCGATTAGGTGGCCCCAATCTTGTAAACCGTCTCGCCGCTTTATTACATGACATTGGAAAACCAAAGACCCGTAACCTCATTGCAGGTGGCGGCGTCTCATTCCATCACCATGAAGTTGTCGGCGCTCGTCTCGCTAAAGCTCGTTTGAAGGCGCTCCGATTTGATAACGAGACAATCGATGCGGTGGAAACTTTGACAGCGCTCCACTTACGTTTCCATGGTTACGGCGATGGCGAATGGACAGATTCAGCTGTCCGCAGATATGTGCGTGATGCAGGCGATTTATTGACCCATCTCCATGTACTTACTCGTGCCGATTGCACGACCCGCAATATAAGAAAGGCTGAGCGTCTCTCTCGTACATATGACGGTTTAGAGGATCGCATTGCAAAGTTGATGGAAGAGGAAGAACTATCAAAGATCCGCCCTGATCTTGATGGCGCTCAAATCATGCAATTACTCAACATCAAACCATCTGCCGATGTCGGTAAGGCTCTCGATTTCTTGATGGAGCTACGTATGGAACATGGTCCGCTCGGGCAAGAGCGCGCTACTGAAGAGCTTATGGAGTGGTGGCGTTCACGTCGCCACCCTTAAGAAAGAATTTATTCGGCCGTAATAAAAAGGTTGCAACAAGAAAATAAGTAAGTGCGATCAGTGATGGCACCAACCAAGAGTCGCCACTTTGCGGCAAGAGTAAAGCCGAGATAATCGCAAAAGTTACAATCGATCCATTAACAACCACATCGTAGACAGCAAATACGCGCCCACGGAACTCATCACTAATCTTTGATTGCACAAGTGCATCATTTGTCACCTTTAAGCTCTGACCAAAGAGACCGGTAGTAAATGCGGCAGCACAGAGCAAAATCTGATTTCGATCAATGACCAGTATGAGAGTTCCGAAAGTTGCCGCCACCATTGATAAACGCATCCAACGATGGCGACCGGTCCAGCGAACACCCATAGGTGCAATGAGTGCGCCAATTGTGAAACCGATTGCTGCAAATGAGAGCGCGATACTTAAACCAGCAAGCCCTGCCTCGCTATCAGTTGGGTCATTAAATGTATTTCGCTCAAGGAGCATCGCGGTTAAGGTCAGGGCGGTAATTCCACCACGATGAATTGCTGTCGCAACGATTCCACGGGCAGCATCTTGATGAATTGCAAGGAATTTAAATCCTTCACGTACTTCAATAAATCCTTCGGTAATCGAGGCCTTTCGAATTTGATGAGGCGCAGGACCGATCTCAGATTTCTTCATCATCGATGCAAAGAGCGCAGCGATTAAGTAGCCGCATGATGCGGCGAGGATGAGATAGGCATCGGCGTGATCGGCGCTTGTGACAGCATCAGTTAACCGCCTTATTAATAGCCCCATTCCTCCACCGAGGACGACCCAGACCGAACCACCTGTGACGGCGAGAGCATTGGCTGCAATAAGAGAAGACCTTGGTGCAACGAGTGGTAGCCCGGCAGAGAGACCAGCGAGGATTAAGCGATTGACTCCAAAGGCGATGAGAACGAAGGCGGTTAACTCAATCCCAGTTCGTCCTTGAAAGATAAGTAGAGCGATATAGAGAAGAGTTGCCGAACGAGTGAGATTAGAGAAGAGAACGGCTCGCTGACGCGAAAATCGATCGAGCAAAGTTCCGACCATTGGGCCAACGATCGAATATGGAAGCAATACGACAGCAAAGGCCACCGCGGCGCTGAGCGCAGAGGCCTGACGTTCTGGTGAGAAGAGAATAAAAGAGGCGAGTGCGCTCTGGAAGATTCCATCGGTAAATTGACCGGTCCAGCGAGTGCGCAGAAGTGGACGCATACGTCGATCGACGATGAGCTGCCAGAAGGTCGCACCCTTTGCTTGCACACGATAAGCGTAGTGGCGATAAAGCGAATATTCTTCTCGCCATGGCGCTGCAAGCAAGAACTCAACGAGGGTTCATCGATTATTCACTTGATAAGCGCGCAACACTCCTTGCCCTCTTTCGAGGTGTAGTCGATGCATGTGATGCCGATCCATATCTGATGCGCGCTGCAAAGTTCCACGGTGAGAAAGCCGGGAGAAACTGCCCGGTCTGTAAGAAGGATTCATTAGTTGAGCTCCGCTACACCTTCGGCGATCAACTAGGACAATATTCAGGAAGAATTAAGAGCCCTGCCGAATTAATTGAGATGGAGAAAGAATTTGGTGAGTTCTCTGTCTATATCGTTGAAGTTTGCCGTGATTGTTCATGGAATCACCTCTGTTCTACCTATTTATTAGGTGATGGAAGTATGCGAAAGCCACCACGACGGCAACGAACCCTCGAGGATGAGGATTTCAGCGGTAACCTTGGAAAGTGATTAAAACCAAGCTCATCCGCGCAGCTGTATTTCTTACTGGTTTTGGCTTCGTTGCAGGCTCTACCCTCTTCGCGCTCGCTTGGTTTACGGTGGATATTCCAGATCCCAACGCCTATGTAAATAGCCAGGCGACAGTTATTCAATATTCAAATGGCCAAGAGATTGGTCGTATCGGTGCACAGAATCGTCAGATACTTCCATTGGCAAAGATTCCACTGCGACTTCGTTATGCAGTAATGGCTGCTGAAGATCGTAGTTTCTACTCCAACCGCGCATTTAGCGTCAAAGGTTTATCACAGGCAGTTCTCTCCAATGTCATCACCTTCGGCAATGGCCGTGGTGGATCGACGATTACACAGCAATATGCAAAGACAGCGTTCTTAACGCCTGAGCGAAGTATTCAGAGAAAGATTAAAGAGTTAGTCATCTCTCTTAAGTTAGAGAATGCAATGACTAAAGATCAGATTCTTGAGAATTACCTCAACACAATTTACTTCGGTCGAGGTTCTTATGGCGTGCAGACCGCTGCGCAGCAGTACTTTAATAGAAATGCTAACCAGTTATCGATCTCTCAATCAGCAGTCATTGCAAGTATTTTGAGATCACCTGGACTTTACGATCCCTTCTATGGAGATAAAGCGCAGAGAGAACGTAACTCTGCTCGACTCGAGGCCCGTTTTAAATATGTGATTGATGGAATGTTGGAAGCAAAGTGGATTACCGCCGAAGAGGCGAAGGCTGCAAAGATGCCAACAATTTCTCCACGTACAACCGGTGGATCGCTCAGTGGACCTAAGGGTTACATCATTGACTCTGTTCAGAAAGAGTTAAGTAAGCTCGGATTTACTCAAGAGCAGTTGATGGTAGGTGGTTATGTCATCAAGACCACTCTCGAACAGCGCGCACAGCAATCTGCAGTTGATGCAGTAAATAAGTTGTATCCAAGTAAAGCGCCAACAAATCTTCATATCGGACTTGTTGCGATCCGCCCAGGTACTGGCGAGGTCATCGCGATGTATGGCGGAAAAGACTATGTAGTACGCCAACTTAATGACGCTACCCAATCAATTGCGCTCGCAGGTTCAACCTTTAAACCATTTGCACTCATTGCCGCACTTGAACAAGGAATTCCACTGACATCAATGTGGAATGGCGATACGCCACAAACTTTTGATGATCTTGGTCGTCCATATCTCGTTGATAACTATGGTGGAGAGGGGTGGGGTCAAGTTGATCTCATGACCGCAACGCAGCATTCAATCAATACCGTTTATGTTCCACTAGGAATCAAAGCTGGCCTTGATCGAGTTGTAGATGTGGCTCGCCGTTCAGGTATTCCAGAGAATATTGCGATGCTGCCAACACCATCTGTCTCTTTGGGTGTAGCAAGTCCCCATGTCATCGATGTTGCTAACTCTTATGCAACATTTGCCGCAAATGGAATCTATTCAAAGCCATATATGGTCGCATCGGTAACTGGCCCGAATAAGGGCGTGCTTTATGAAGGTAAGCCAAAGACTCAAGAAGTGTTTAGTAAAGAGGTCATGGCAGATCTCACCTATGCTTTGAAATCTGTCGTTAATGGCGGAACTGGTGCAGCAGCGCTCAGCCTTGGACGCCCGGCTGCCGGTAAGACCGGAACTTCGCAATCAAATGCATCTGCATGGTTTAGCGCATACACACCACAACTAGCCGCATCTGTTGCTCTCTTTAGAGATAGCGCATCTGAATCACTGAACGGTATTGGTGGATTGACATCAGTAACCGGTGGATCTTTCCCAGCACGTATCTGGACCGCATTTATGAAGGGCGCGCTGAAGGGTCAACCTGTATTGGACTTCCCAGCGCCAGCAAATATTGGTGGGCTAGATCCAATTGTGATGACAAGTGGTGGCAAGCAAACAATGAAGAAGTAGTAGGGACTTTTCGATGCGTGTAAGTACTCGCATTATTATTCTCTTTTCGATCATTGCTTCGTTCTTCTCATTTGCCAAGTTCAGTCCTTGCCAAGAATCAGTGTGGGCTGGTCCAAATCAATATATTCACGCCTGTTACAGCGATTTACCAGCGCTCTTTAGTGAACGCGCCTTCGGTAAGGGTGAATGGGCATTTAACGGTGGCGATCAAGCAGTCGAATACCCCGTCTTGCAAGGTCTAGTGATGTGGGTGACGGCAATGATTTCACCTGATGGACCTGTGAGCTACTTTAACTTCAGTGCAATTCTCATCGCGCTACTTTTTATTGCATCAGCAATTCTCATTTATCGAATGAAACCTGATAACGCTCTGGTCTATGCGCTGGCACCTACCGGAATACTCTCACTCTTTATCAATTGGGATCTCTGGGCGATTGTCACAACACTTCTTGCGATTTACTGGTTTGATCGTAAGCAAGAGTTGGCAAGTGCACTTATTCTCGGCGTATCTATCGCAACAAAGTTCTTTCCAATTGTCTTACTGCTACCGATCCTCATCATCTTTCTACGTCGTCAAGAGATAAAGCGAGGTGTTCAATACCTTGTTATCTCTATTGGAACTTTTATCGCA
>JBDLWK010000032.1:0-8140 GCA_039804335.1 Actinomycetota bacterium | reverse complement strand
AGCGCGAGAGCGACTTGGCCAGGTGAGAGTCCAACGATGGTCGTGAAGTAGATGACATCGACTGTCATAAAGAGACCATTACCAAAGGTGTTGATGAAAGTTGATCCTGCGAGAATCCTTAAGTGCGGCTCTTGCGGAATAACCTTTTTAATGCGCTCTCTTAACTTCACTCTTGCGACTGAATTCTTCTTCTGCCAACTAGATAATGGCCGATAAATCCGATCGCAAGAGCGAAGGCAACCCCGAGGTTAGCGCCAGCCCATTGACCTTCTTTGCCACCGATTAATCCGAGGAAATAGCCCTGCCATGAGAGCCATGATGCGAATGGATTGGTGACGAAACCCCAACCTACAAAAGCGCCAATTGCCATGATTGCGAGTGAGCTGATATTCCAGGATCCATAGCGCCCATCAACTCGATAGAGATCCTCTTCGTTGTAATCGCGCTTTCGCAACAGAACATCTGTCACAAAGATTGCAGACCAGGCCGCAATTGGAACACCAAGTGTGATGAGGAAGCCTTGGAATGGGTAGAAGAAGTCATCTGCAATCCAGACAAGATAGATAGTTCCGGCGATCATGATGAGTGAATCGATACCCGCTGCGATATAACGCTTTACCGGCAATCCAATAGATATCAGTGTGAGGCCAGATGAATATAGATCGAGAATCGCTCCGCCCACTAAGCCGAGGATGGCGATGAGCGCAAAGGGAATCAAGAACCATGTTGGAAGTAGCGTTGTGAGGGCGCCGATTGGATCGCCAGCAATTGCACCGAAGAGCTCTTCGCTGCTTCCAGCAAGTGCTGCGCCATAAATCACCATGACGATAGGAACGATTGATGCACCAAATACCGTCCAGCCAACTACGGCCTTACTTGATGTGCTGCGCGGAAGATAACGAGAGTAATCAGCGGCAGAGTTAACCCAACCAAGACCGATTCCTGTTGCGCCAAAGATGAGCGCACCAACAAATCCGGACCAACGACCTTGCGGGATATCTAGAACAGCGCTCCAATTAACCTCATCGAGAGTTAAACCAATATAGATAAGTGTTGCCACCACAGTTGTGATCGTGAGCCACTTCTGAAGTTTCATGATGATCGAGTGGCCAAGGACGCCGCCAACAACGGTCAAGGCGACGGCGATAAGAAAGCCAATCGCCATCGAGAGGTTTCGGTCGATATCACCAACTCGGATAAAGATGGTTCCCGTGGCAAGAGTTGCTAATGAGACTAGAACGGTCTCCCAGCCCACGAAGATGAGATATGAAAATAAACCAGGAACGATATTGCCTTTAACACCGAAGGCGGCCCGCGAGAGAACCATCGTTGGGGCGTTTGATTTCTTTCCGGCGAGTGAGCTAAAGCCGACGAGGAGGAAGGAGAGAATAGAGCCAGCAATGGCGGCAGCCGTCGCCTGCCAGAAGGAGATCCCAAATCCTAGGAAGAAAGCGCCATATGAGAGCGCTAAAAGTGAGACATTTGCCCCACACCATGGCCAGAAGAGGGATGATGCCCGCCCTCCACGCTCGGATTCAGAGATGATATTTGTTCCATTGAGCTCTAATTGCATCTGCATATCGTAGGCGATTTCTACACATTGAGTGCGATTGGTAAGGTTCGCCTCAGGTCAAGAGAGTCACATAATGCACCGGCAGTGTGACCGGCAACCCTCCCAACGCGGCGGGGTGCCCCCGAGTGGAGACCGGGCCATAGCAAGTCGTTATGGCAAGCGCATGTGAAAGGTACAACCTCTAAAAAATGAAAATCAATAAGAAGATCTCAGCAACAGCAATCGCAGCTCTCGTTGCCCTCACACTCACATCATGTGGTTCAGAGGAAGCGGCGGCATGCCCACAGGTAAAAGAAGGCGTTCTCACGATCGCAACTGACGAACCTGCATACGGTCCATGGTTTGATAACAACGATCCCGCAAATGGAAAGGGTTACGAAGCAGCTGTTGCTTATGCAGTTGCAGAAGAGCTCGGATATTCAGCGGATAAGGTCGAGTGGGTTCGCGTTCCTTTCGGTAACGTCGTTGCACCAGGATGCCGTAACTTCGATTTCGATATCAACCAATTCTCAATCACTGAAGAGCGTGCTCAGGTAATCGACTTCTCAACTGGTTACTACGACGTGACACAGGCAATCATCACGGTTGCTGGTTCAAAGATTGCAGATGCTAAGTCAATTGCAGATCTCCAGGGTGCAAAGCTCGGAGCTCAGGTCGGAACAACCTCTTATGCAACAATCACTGATGTCATCAAGCCAACACAAGAAGCTGCAGTATTCGATACAAACGATGTAGCGAAGCAGGCTCTTGCAAATGGCCAGATTGATGGACTTGTTGTCGATCTACCAACAGCTTTCTACATCACAGCAGTTGATCTTGAGAATGGCAAGATTGTTGGCCAGTTCCCAGCACAAGCTGGTGGCGAGCAGTTCGGCCTCGTTCTCTCAAAGGGAAGCTGGCTTACAGCAGATATCTCTAAGGCTGTAGATAAGCTCCGCGCAGATGGAACTCTGGCAAAGATCGAAGATCAGTGGCTTGCCGCTGGTGTCGATGCCCCTGTTCTCAAGTAATCAACAAGTAAAAGTTAGTTAATAGTTAGTAAGGTGAGAGGTCCGATGTCTTACACCCCTTCTGCGTTGCAGTTGCAACGTGAAGAGGCGAAGCGTCGGGCCTCTCGCCGTTCTACCGCTATCGCACTCTTGAGCACGCTCTTGGTGGGCGCTGTGCTCACATTAATTGTCGCAAATGCACAAGGAGCCGAGGCGGTACGTAACTCATTCTTCAACTGGCATTACGCCCAGAAGGCATTTCCGCGTATCTTTGATGGCATTCTCCTAAACCTCCGAGTTCTCTTTATTGCAGAGTTCTTTGTGCTCGTCTTTGGTTTATCGATTGCCATAGCGCGAACGACGACATCTCCGGTTCTTTACCCGCTCCGCCTGATCGCAACTATCTATACCGATGTCTTCCGAGGAATGCCGTTGCTACTCGTTCTCTTCCTAGTTGGTCTGGGCGTACCTGGCCTGCGTCTTCCCTTTATTCCAAATTCAGCGGTCTTTCTCGGAACCGTTGCTCTCATCCTTACTTATTCGGCATATGTGGCTGAAGTTATCCGCGCTGGTATCGAAGGCGTCAATCCAACTCAGCGACAGGCAGCTCGCGCTCTTGGTCTATCTCAACCGCAGACTCTGCAACATGTCGTTCTCCCACAAGCCTTTCGCAACGTGACTCCCCCCCTGCTCAACGATCTCGTCTCACTCCAAAAAGACTCTGGTTTGATATCGGTTCTCGGAGCCGTCGATGCGATTCGTGCAGCCGGCATTGAAACTGCACAGTCATTTAACTTCACGCCCTACGTTGTAGCTGGCGCCCTCTTTGTACTACTTACAATTCCGCTTACTCGCTATACCGATTGGTTGATTCGCAGACAAGATCGTGCGCAGAGAGCCTCTGGTGCTTTTTGATGAGTAGCCTCCTAGAGATACGTAGTATCCGTAAGTCCTTCGGCGAAAACCTCGTTCTCAATGACATCTCTCTCGAATTCCCACAAGGATCTGCAACGGTGATTATCGGCGCCAGTGGTTCTGGAAAATCCACCCTGATGCGCTGCATTAATCTCTTAGAGGAACTCAGCGACGGTCAGATACTGCTAGAAGGCTCTGATATCAGCCAGTATGGAATCAACCTGGATACCGTAAGAGGAAAGATCGGCTCTGTCTTCCAGGCATTTAACCTCTTCCCGCACCTGAATGTCCTTGAAAACATCACACTTGCTCCGCGACTGGTCCTTAAGAAATCTAAGGAAGAGGCCGAATCTCAGGCGATTAATCTGCTTAAGCGATTTGGGCTAGCCGATAAGGCCGATGCCTACCCGAATCTACTCAGTGGTGGTCAACAGCAACGTGTAGCTATCTTGCGCGCAATCGCAACCGGCCCGAAGGTGCTACTCCTTGACGAGGTAACAAGTGCGCTCGATCCGGTTCTAATTGCCGAAGTCTTATCACTCATATCAGAGTTGAAATCTGATGGAATAACGATGATCATCTCCACCCATGAGATGGGCTTTGCAAAGCGCATTGCAGATCGCGTTGTCTTTCTATCGGCTGGAAAGGTCTGCGAAAGTGGCACACCACAGCAAATATTTGAGGCGCCTAAGAGCCCAGAGCTAAAAGCATTCCTTAGCGCACTTCATGAAGCGGGAAGAATCTAGTCGAGGAAGAAGTCGAGCAAGAAATCCTTTGTTCCCGGCACGACTGCATACTTATCTAAATCCGTGATTCCCTCGCTTGCAAGAACCTCATCATCAACGTAGAAATTGCCCGTTGATTCAGCGGCTGGACGATTGAGGATGATGTAGGCAGCGTCGGCAAGAATCTCTGGCGTGCGACAAGCTGCCGTATCAATACCTGGAATCATGGCGAGAGCTGCAGTATCGATAGCTGTTCGCGGCCAGAGCGCATTTACCGCAATACCATCACGCTTAAATTCCTCTGCCATGCCAAGAACGCACATCGACATTCCATATTTCGCCATTGTGTATGCAACATGGTTCTTAAACCACTTAGCCTTCATTGATAGCGGAGGTGCGAGGTTAAGAATCTGAGGGTTGTTTCCTGCTTTGCCCGAATCGCGAAGATATGGGATTGCTGCTTGTGATGTGAGGAATGTTCCGCGAACGTTGACATCGAACATAAGGTCAAAACGCTTAGCGGGAGTAACTTCAGTCTTAGTTAAATTAATTGCGCTGGCATTATTGATCAGAATATCTATGCCACCAAACTCCTGTGCTGCTTGACGAATCGCAGATTCAATCTGATTTTCATCACGGATATCACATTGGATTGGAAGGGCCACTCCCCCCGCGGCGCGAATCTCCTCGGCCGCTGAGAATATTGTTCCGGGAAGTTTTGGATTAGGGTCAGCTGTTTTAGCGGCGATCGCAATTGATGCGCCATCACGCGCTGCGCGAAGAGCGATAGCAAGGCCGATACCGCGTGAACCGCCGGTGATGAAGATCTTCTTTCCTGCTAGCGACATTTATTTGCCCTTCTTAGTAGACATTTTCTTCATTACTGCATCTGCAAATTCTTCTGATTGAAGTGCGAGCGAGAAAATCTGGAACTCCGCCTTCATGACCGCCTCTACTGCGTCATGTTTGCTGGCCTTCATTAGCGCCTTGGTATTGAGCACCGCCTGCGGTGGCTGCTCTGCAATCAGGGCTGCAATCTTAAGCGCCTCACTTTCGGCATCTTCAACAACCTCTGCTACTAGACCAATTTCACGAGCGAACTCTGGCGAAAATTCCTCGCCGGTAAGGAAGATCTTCGCTGCGCGTTGATACCCGACCAGCGCAGGAAACAACATCGAAGAGCCAGCTTCTGGAACTAAACCAAGTGAGGTAAATGGCATAGAGAATTTCGCTGTATCTGATGCAATGACAACATCACAGTGAAGGAGCATCGTTGTTCCGACACCCACTGCATGGCCTTTGACTGCAGCAATCAGTGGCTTTGTGAAGTTAAGGAGCGAGCCGAGAAATGCTGCAACGGTTGAATCTTCCGAAGTCGGAGGGCTGCTCATGAAATCCATGATGTCGTTGCCGGCCGTGAAGTGATCACCCTCGGCGCTCAGAACTACAGCGCGGATAGCAAAATCACCATTGGCGTCATTGAGCAATCGGGCTAGCTCGGCATACATCTCTTTAGTCAGGGCATTCATCTTCTCGGGGCGGTTAAATCGAATAACCAGCACCTGATTGGAGAGTTCTGAGGTGATTAGAGTCATTGGGCGAGTGTAAGAGGTGAAGTTCCCCTTGGGAAGGAGGATGATAGTGTCAGAAGGAGAGGTCCTACATATGGCAAGAGATATCACAATTACAACGAGAGAACTGACCCCCTTCGAGCAGCTTGTTCTTGGCCTGCTCTGTGAAGGCAAATCCAATGCAGCAATCGCTCGAGAAACCAACCACACCGAGAAGGTCATTGAGAACACAGTCTCTCGCTCTGCCAAGGCATTCAATATCTCATCCGATGGCGATACAAATATTCGCGTTCTCCTCGCGCTGGCCTATCGAACTCACTACGGAGACGCAGCCTTCGATCGCCTCGGAGTACCTTGTGCCCACTTTGAAACCAATGGCGAAGGGCAATCAATCTGTAATCGAGATGTGCATTAACTCTCAATTGCACGGGTGCTAGCACTCGCACTTTCTCTCTACAACTGACCGCATCAGGTCTTTAATGTAAATAGCGCTCAGGGACATGAGATGCGATTTACAATTGAAAATGGAGAGAAAAAATGAAACGAAAGACTTTTGACAAAATTGTTACATCTATCGGTGGTGCTTTAACTGTTTTTCTTTTCGTAGCTGCTGCTCTGCTTAACTGGGGCGCTACCTTTGCAAATGACTCAGTGAAGAGTCAGCTTGATAATCAGAATATTTCCTTCCCAGCAACAGAAGCAATGCCTGAGGCAACCCGCGATCAATTGGCTAAATGGTCAGAGATGAAGGTCACCACGGGTGAGATGGCACGTGATTACTCTGATCTCTATATCTGGGAACACATGAAGGCATCATCTATCGGAGCTATAGGAAAAGCTGCTACTTACTCTGAGGTTTCAGGTATGTATATGGGCCTAGTTCGTGGAGGATCTACTGATACAGCTCAACTTGCAAAGCTCGGCGATCTTCGCCAAACACTCTTTATGGGAAACACTCTACGTGGAATGCTCCTTGAAGCTTATGCATTTGGAACCCTCGGTGTAATTGCTGGATACGGTGCCTTGGCAGCACTTATCGGTGGCGCAATCATGTTGCTTCTTACCTTGGCGGGTGTGGTTCATATCCGTCGAACACCAGAGGATGCAACTATCTAATCCTCGTCTCTCATACTCTCCGTTGAGAGATTGAGGGAATAAAGAAACCCCCGCAACATAACCGTTGCGGGGGTTTTCTTTATCTAAGTGAGGATATTGCTATTTGATTAGCGATCAAGCTTTCCTGAGATGAAGTCCTCAGTCTTATTGTGAGCCTGCTCATCAGTGTACTGAACTGGAGGAGTCTTCATGAAGTATGAAGATGGTGAGAGAAGTGCTCCACCAATCTTGCGATCTAGACCAATCTTTGCACAGCGAAGTGCATCAATGATGACTCCAGCTGAGTTAGGTGAATCCCATACTTCGAGCTTGTACTCAAGGTTGAGAGGAACATCGCCGAAAGCGCGACCTTCGAGGCGAACATATGCCCACTTACGGTCATCGAGCCATGGAATGTAATCTGATGGACCGATATGAACGTTCTTAGCTCCCATATCGTGATCGAGCTGTGATGTAACTGAGTTTGTCTTAGAAATCTTCTTTGACTCTAGGCGATCGCGCTCGAGCATGTTCTTGAAGTCCATATTTCCACCAACATTGAGCTGGTAGGTGCGGTCAAGGTGAACGCCACGGTCCTGGAACAACTTAGCCATGATGCGGTGTGTGATTGTTGCGCCAACCTGTGACTTGATGTCATCGCCAACAATTGGAAGACCTGCATCTTCGAACTTCTTCGCCCATACTGGGTCTGAAGCGATAAAGACTGGAAGTGCGTTAACAAATGCACATCCTGCTGCAATTGCACACTCTGCATAGAACTTTGCCGCTTCTTCTGAACCGACTGGGAGGTAGCAGATGAGAACATCTACCTGCTCTGCCTTAAGTGCAGCAACGACATCTACCTCAGCAGCAGTTGATTCTGTGATTGTCTCCTTATAGTACTTACCGAGACCATCAAGAGTCTTACCGCGCTGAACTTCAACGCCGGTCTTTGCAACATCTGCAAACTTAATTGTGTTGTTCTCTGATGCCCAAATTGCATCAGCAAGGTCGAGACCGACCTTCTTTGAATCCACATCAAATGCAGCAACAAACTTGACGTTGCTAATGTGGTATCCGCCTACAACTGCGTGCATGAGGCCAGGAATCTCCTGATCGATTGCTGCATCCTTGTAGTAAGTAACACCCTGAACGAGTGAGTTTGCGCAGTTACCTACGCCGACGATGGCAACGCGAATGTCGCCAGCTCCTGTTGTGATCTTCACTTAGATTTCCTCTCGGTCGTAATCATTTCCTGCAGCCACGCTATTT
>JBDLWK010000031.1:0-8370 GCA_039804335.1 Actinomycetota bacterium | reverse complement strand
CGCCAGGAATTCCGAGCTTCTTGCCGCGAGCAGAACCTGTTGCGATGACAACTGCGTCATAGCGCTCTTTCAACTGCTCGATTGTGAGATCGCTACCGATTTCCAGATTGGCGAAGAGGCGAAAGCCGTCAGTCGTTGCAATCTTTTCGAAGACCTTAGAAACGGTCTTAATCTTTGGGTGATCGGGTGCTACGCCGCTGCGCACTAAGCCCCATGGAGTTGGTAGGCGCTCGATCATGTCAATTGAGAAGGAGAGTTCATCGCTCGCCAGGTTCTGTAGGGCTTGAGCTGCGAAGTAACCAGCTGGACCAGCACCCACAATTGCAACCTTAAAACGCTTCATCGCCAGCTCCTTAAATATCAGAGCCTCAGTTTAGCGGGCGTTATGAGTGGGTGACTGCCCCAGTTACGTAAGTAAGGCTAGCAAGAGTGCTCACGACGATAGTTCCGGACTTATTCTGAACAATCTGGAAGGAGTAGAAGCTATTTGCTGGAAGAGAAAGGGTGTAGACGGTGGCGACACCTGTTGAGGGGTGAGTCAGATTTGTTGAAGAGCCAGAGGCGCAATTATTTGTTCCGGTAAATGAGACTCCCACTGCGCAGCGGCGAAATGCTGAGACATTTGAGTTACTGGGCAAGGTAATCGTCAGAGTGAATCGACTGACGGTGAAGTTACCTGAATTATTGATATGAAATGTTCGGACAGTGCCGTTGCTCACGGTGGTCGAATATGCGATTCCCGTATTAGTGAAAGTCTGGCTACCACTTGCAAAGAGAATAAGCTTTCCAGAGGAGATAGAGAGGGTGTTGTTCTTTGCAATAGCGGTCGTCGCAAAAGAGGCAGGTGGCTGGGTGAGCGCGAGTATAAACGCGCCCACCACAGCGGCGACGAGAGATGTAGATCTATGGTTGCTTCTCATCTCCCTCTCCTTCCACCAATCTCTTCAACTTCTATTAGCTATTTGTTGTGACTGCGCTGCGCTCTGTAACTGTGAATTGCCAAGTGAGAGCAGCTGTGAGCCCTTGAACTGTGTTTACTGGGAGGACGCCATTAATTGTGTTCTCACTTCCAGCAGGAAGAGAGATCGAGACCTTCAAGCGGTTGAGTCCACCAGCAAGAACAGTGGGAAGGGTGATGGTCTGCGCACCTGACTTAAGTACAGCGACCGAGGTGGCTGACATCGCCACTGTTGTGGTTCCCGAACAGGTACCTGTATTGGTCCATGCTACCGAGCATGTGAAAAGAGTGACCTGTAGTCCAGTCGTCACGTTATTTACGATGGTATTGGAATCAACAGTTGAGATAAGGAGTGTAGGAGATGCTCCATCCAATGTTCCGGCATTGGTGAGATCGATATAACGATTGACTGTATCGCCAGGTCCCATCGCAGTAATTGCAGAGGTAAATCCGCCGGTTATTCCTGAGACTGATGATGGCGCCAAGGTAAGGCTGAGCGTTCCTGTAGTGACTGATCCGCCAGTGGTATTTGACGCTGTCGCAGTGAGCGCAGCAAAGACGTTAGAGGAGACAAGTCCCGCACCGCCAATTGCTGCTGCGACGATGATGGTTACTTTTAGAGCCACACTTCCTGCACTCTTCGATAGAACATTGGCAATTGGGCTCATGATTTGTTCCCTACCTTCTCTTCTTTCTCGATTGCAAGAGACTCCTGCAAATTATCGATAAGTTCACGGTACTTCTGACTGCTACGACGCTCTTCCATATATAACTCACGATAGACGCGCTCTGGAGTCATGCTTGCGATGATTCTCTTTCTAAAGAGAAATGCAAAGAGCGCAAGTAAATTTGCGATTACTAGCGCACTCGCCGTTAATTGACGACCCTGAACGGTATTGAGAAAGACCATTGGCCGTCCGATCACAGGTACACGAAATTGAACCTGAGATATTGTTCCTATAGGAGAGACCATGTATGGCTCGCGATCAACGGCTTCATTAGCATCGCCACGAGTTGTGATTCTTAGTGTGCCGTTGATATTTCGCACCTCTTCGACGCGATGTGAATAATATGTACTGGACACCTGATTATTTACTGCGATGACATCACCAACAGAAATTTCTGAAGCTTCTACCAAACGAGTGATATAGACATCACCGGCGTTAGCTGAAGGTTGCATAGATCCGGTGAGGATGGGTGAAAACCCGAATCCAAATTGGGATGTGAGAATTGCAGGAGATATAGCTGCTCCAAGTGCGAGAACGATGAAGATCGTCTTGCCCACTCGGCTAGCCCTGCCTCTACTTCTCATGTGGTGAAAGTACGGTGTGAACCTCACGATAACTTCACAGTTTCGTTCTCTAGCCTCCACGATGCGGTATTTCCCCTATTTTTCAGCGCTTTTAGCCAATTACGCCCATACCCTTAGACATCACTTCAAGATGGAGGGAAGTACACGAATGAATCAAGATAAGAGCAAGATTCTCGTTGTCGACGATAATCAAGATATCCGCGAACTAGTTGCGCATATCCTCGATGCAGATGGCTTCCATGTATTTTCCGCAACCGATGGTGAGAATGCCAGAGCTATTCTTCAGAATAACCGCGTTGATCTCATTCTCTTGGATGTGATGATGCCCGGCACTTCAGGCCTCGAACTACTTAGTGAGATTCGAACCGGACCTTTGAAAAGCCACCGAGAGGTTCCCGTCATCATGATTACAGCAATGGCAGGAACAGACGACATTGATAAGGCGCTTGCTATTGGCGCAGACTCTTACATCGTCAAGCCTTTTCGGGGGGCGCTTATCCGGGAAAAGGTTCGTGCCATTTTAGAACTTCCACAATCAGAGAAATAAAGATCGGAGACCGCAATGAAGAAAATCGCCATAATCGTTTTAGCGCTTGCCGTTACCACTACATCTACTCTTACTTCGAGTGCGGCTGAGAACAATCCTTATGGAATCTCTACTGTCGATCCTGCGGGAGTTAATGAGGTTATCTTTACCATATCAAAGGGTTCAAAGAAGTCGATGTTTGCTTATTCTCGCCTTCTGAAGATGAAGAGCACAACAATCTCAATCTACGAACCTTTCCTCAAGAAACGTCAAACATTTACGGTCATACCTATGAAAAATTTCTTCTCTTTAGTGGGTATCTCTGGAAAAGATAAGGTAGCAACTGTTGCTCTTAATGATTACATCTACTCCAATACCGCCTCAGAATTCATATCCGCCGGTGCCTATATAGCAATCAAGCGAAATGGGGTTGAAATCCCCTACGACCAAGGTGGCCCAATCCGCCTAATCTTCTCCGATAAGAGCAAATGGGCGAAGAATTTGGATGCTTGGAACTGGTCTCTCGTCGCAATCAGAGTTAAATAGTTCAATGGATTCAGCCAAGAGAAGTCAGGAACTTCGCTCAATTGCGAGGTTCCAGATCACAAAGATCCAGTGGGTGATCGCATCTATCGCGCTTCTCTCGATCATCTCTCTCGGCATCTCATCTCTTATTCAATCTAATTCCACCGTGAAGCAATCGGCGATGCTGAGCAATGTCGAAACTCCTGCCGCATCGATCATCTTCACCCAGAGAGAGACACTGGTCTATGCGACTCGATTAGCTCAATGGTCTAACGGCGGAACCACGAGGCGGGCAGTACAGATAGCTCGAAGTTTGCTAGCCCAACGCCTCGCTGTTGTAGATATGAGTGGACGTTCTATGGGCAGCAGGGCGCAGAAGAGCTATTGGGATGCCCTCCGTAAATCTGACGAGATCGTCGCGAAAGCGCCGATCGGTATCTTGCCTGAGTCTATTCACGATGAATTTAATCGCGAGATCTCGCCGATTATTGATGAAATACTCGCAGAGGCTCGTAAGTTAGTGGTTTCTTATCAGCGCTCTATCGATAATGAAAGCAAGAAGAGCGCCGAGGAGAACGCCAAACGTGATCAAATCTCGCTAATCCTTTTCTATCTATCACTCTTCTTTGGTGGCCTCTTCCTATTGCTTAATGTTCTTACTAATTTTAAGAACTATAGGACCGCCGGTAGATATCTTATTGAAGAGCAGGAACGGCTAGATAAAATTATCCAGGAACTCGATGTAGCTAAATCCACCGTCACTGAACTCCAGAAATTAAGTGATTCAAAGAATGCATTTATCGCAACTGTGAATCATGAGCTACGAACTCCTCTGACTTCAATTATTGGCTACATCGATATCATCCGAGAAGAAGAGGCTTCGCGTAATTCAGATTACTTAAATCAGTATCTCAACACCCTTGATCGTAATGCTCAAATACTCCTCAATCTCGTAGAGAGCATGCTCACCCTCAGTAAAATCGATGGGGATAAAGCAAGGATCATTCAGGAGAGGGTCTGGATTAATGAAGTAATTGATAATGCGATATTTACGATGAAGCCTCAAGCAAATAATTCCGGTGTGTCCATACAACTAGATGCCGACGATGAATTCTATGTTGAAGGCGATGGCGGGCAATTACTCCAAGTCTTTATCAACCTCATCGGGAATGCTGTGAAATTTAGCCCTAAAGGTTCCTTAATTAAGATTCTAATCAACGCTCATATCAACGCAGATGGCCTCGAACTCGTACGGATAACTTTGGAGGACCATGGCATAGGTATCCCGGCAGAGGATATAGAGCACCTCTTCACCCGTTTCTTCCGTGCCAACAATGCTGTCTCAGACCATTTTCAGGGGACTGGCCTTGGCCTCTCAATCGTCTCCCAAGTTCTTGAGCGCCATCAAGGGCAGATCTCGCTCACATCAGTCGAGGGCGAGGGCACAACCTTCACTGTCGACCTTCCTCGTCAACTTACAAGTGAAGAGAAACTCATCCGCTCAAAGCGTGGTGAAGTTTTAGAGAGAGCCATTGCAGCTATTGAAACATCAACTCCTTCAACCATTCGTGCCATCGCCCATGAAATGGGCGGCGCGCTCGGCTTCTACGACTATTCATTAGTTGGTTCAAGATTGGTCGAATACTCGCGTACGCTGAGCGAGAAAGAGCCTCAAGGTGATGAAGATTTTCAAGCTTCACGTGAGTCTCTCCTATCTCTATTGAAATCCGAGCGGGAAGGAGGCGAGCCTCATGAGTAAAGACCAAATTTTAGTTGTCGACGACAATGAAGATATTCGTTTCTTTGTAAAGAGCGCACTCTCCGCTGAAGGTTTTGAAGTCATTGAAGCTGCTAATGGAAAGGTAGCGCTAGAGATCTTCCGTAAGAAAGAGCCCGCCACGATCATTCTTGATCTCTCTATCGGTCAGCCAGATGGTTTTGAGGTCTGCAGAGAGATTCGTAAGGTTTCAACGGTTCCAATCATTATGCTCACCAGCCACGTCGAAGAGATGGATGAGGCAATGTGCCTTGCCGCCGGAGCAGATGATTACATCACTAAACCTGTCTCTGCCCGTATTTTGGTTCTTCGTGTGACTACTCAACTTCGCCATCGCGCTGCGCAAACACAAATCGTCGGAAGTAAGGTCTCTGCTGGTCCTCTATCTCTCGATTCAGAGAGTCGTAATCTCATAGTCGATGGAAAGCAGATAGAACTCACACGCACAGAATTCGAATTTCTTAATCTTCTGATTGCAAATCCAAAACGTGTCTATACGCGTGAACAGATCTCTGAGGCGATCGGAACTTCGCATGAATATTCAAGTGATCACCTGCTCGATACCCATGCATCGCGAATCCGTATGAAGATCAAGGAAGTCAGCGATATCCGGGTACTTCACGCCGTTCGTGGCGTGGGCTACCGTTTATTGAGTAATTAAATTTACTTCCACGACTGACTTAATGGGCGTCCCTCTGCATATCCTGATGCAGATTGAATTCCAACAAGTGCGCGTTCGGCAAACTCCTCAAGCGAACGTGCACCCGCATATGTGCATGATGAGCGAAGCCCAGAGATAATCTCATCAATAAGATCTTCAACGCCGGGACGTACTGGATCTAAATACATCTTTGATGAAGAGATACCCTCTTCAAAGAGCGCCTTCCGTGCGCGATCGAATGCATCTTCCTTTGATGTACGTGCTGCGACCGCACGCTTTGATGCCATTCCGAAAGATTCCTTATATGGGCGTCCGGCGCTATCGCGAAGTAAGTCACCAGGTGACTCGTAGGTGCCTGCAAACCAAGAACCAATCATTACCTGTGATGCACCAGCAGCAAGTGCCAGCGCGACATCGCGCGGATGGCGGACTCCACCATCTGCCCAGACATGCTTACCAAGCTTCTTCGCCTCTGCTGCACATTCAAGAACTGCAGAGAACTGAGGACGGCCAACACCGGTCTGCATACGTGTTGTACACATCGCTCCTGGGCCAACTCCGACCTTAATAATGTCAGCACCCGCTGCAACTAAATCGCGAACGCCTTCTGCTGTAACAACGTTTCCTGCAACAATTGGCACACCGAGATCAAGCTTCTTGATGATTTGCAGAGCCTCGATCATCTTCTTCTGATGGCCATGAGCAGTATCTACGACGAGAACATCTGCGCCGAAAGTCACTAACTGCTTTGCTTTATCGGCAATATCGCCATTGATTCCAACAGCTGCTGCAATACGAAGGCGACCCTTTGAATCAAGTGCTGGCTTATAGAGCGTTGCACGAAGAGCGCCTGTGCGGGTAACTATTCCAACGAGTTCGCCACTGGCAGAGACTACTGGTGCGACGTTGCGCACCTTCTCATTTAGGAAATCAAATGCTTGGCGTGGATCTAAAGTGTCAGGCATTGTTGTCAGCTCAGCTGTCATGACCTGACCTAATTGAGTAAAGCGATCAACGCTCTGTAGATCATCTTCAGTAATGATTCCGACCGGCTTCTTTCCTTCAACGACAACGACGGCTCCGTGTGAGCGCTTATTGATCAAGCTTGCTGCATCGGCAACAGTCTGTGTAGGCGTCAAAGTAATTGGTGTTTCGAAGAATGAATGCGCTGATTTAACTGATGCAATGACATCTTCAACGATATCGAGTGGAATATCTTGTGGAATCACGACGAGGCCACCACGACGAGCAACTGTCTCTGCCATGCGACGGCCAGCAATCGCGGTCATGTTGGCAACGACCAGAGGAATCGTGGTTCCTGAACCATCGGTAGTGTCGAGATCGACCTCCATGCGGCTTGAGATCTCAGAGCTGCTGGGAGCCATAAAGACATCGTCATAGGTCAAATCGAACTGGGGCTGGGTGATGAAGCGCATAGGGCCAGTCTAGCGAACCAACTCGGTAAGGCTTTAGCCACGGTCTCTGTATTTAAGCCATTTTTTCTTCTTCAGATAGTCATCGAGCATGTTCAAGAAGAATTGTCCTGCAAACATAATGCTTAAAACTTGTAGGAAGTTCCAGAGATATTCCATAAGACACCCCTTTTCTATCGGTACACGATGGTGCAGACAAGTGCAGAGCTGTAGATAGCAACTTCTACCCACTTATTTACATTTGCTACCTTCTGCCAGAAACCCACATAATTCGCGATGTAAGTAATTACTGAGCAAACTTGCTGGCCAGATGAATTTGAATTTCCAGGCGAAGATGATGAACCTCCACCTTCAGCAGGAGGAAAAAAGTTTGGCTTCGCAATTATCGGAGATACAAAAGTAGGGGACCATGTTGGTCTTATCTCTGCCTGCGCGCTCGTTGCGCCAACCGCACCACCAGTTATAAGTAGTGCAGTTGTCGCAATTAAGGAAATTGCTCTCTTCTTCATGCATCTCTCCGATCATCTAATGGAATTCAGACGATAGAGAAAGGTGGGTGAAAGGTGAAGGAAAATAAGTTCAAGAAATCTTCACATTTTCGGAGAGTGGAATTAAGAGTTTTTAAACCCATCGATTCGATAGCTGACACCAACCCACTTAGCACCGGTTGCCGCCTTTGGCGCATTGGATACCGGGTAGGTGACGATTGAAGTCTTGAGGGTCTTATTTACCTTCTTCATCTGCGCACAGACTGCGGTCGCCTGGCTCTTTGCAAGAGCTGTTGCTTTCTGCACCGTTGTTCCCTTGCTGTAGATGTACCCAATACAGGTTACAGATGCACCGTTCTTAAGTGACCGTACGTACTTGGTTAGATATGCGGTGTCATAAGCGTTCAATTTCAACTTTGAAGAGAGCGAGTAGAGGGTGACAGATGGCTTGATGTTATCTGCTGCCTTTGCTGCAGCTAGCGCTGCATCCTTCTCTGCCTGCAATAGCGCTGCTGCTTTTGCTGACGCATCTGCAGCCTCTTGAGCTGCCTTCAATGCTGCAGCATCAGCTAGGGCTTTAGCTTCCGCTAGCGCCTTGGCATCTGCTTCCATCTTCTCTTGGGCCGCCTTGAGTGCAGCTACTGCCTCAGCTTCCTCAGCTGCCTTCTTATCGGCTAAATCCTTTGCCGC
>JBDLWK010000030.1:0-8396 GCA_039804335.1 Actinomycetota bacterium | reverse complement strand
CAGTGCCGGTGCTCTGCTTGCCGCTCTTTACACAATCAGTGATTTCGGTGCCGTCTCTCTTCTTAACGTCGAGTCCCTGACTGTGACAATTCAGAATATGTACCGCGCTTCATATGATCGTAACGCCGCTGCAGTGATCTCATTTGTTCTCATTGCCTTCTCGACTATCGTCGTTTTAGCCGATGAGCGTGTAAAGAATCGAACTGTCAGTGGAAAGCTCGTCAAGAGTTCAACATCAAAGAGCACGCTATTAACAAGTAAGCCACTTCAAATTAGCACTGTCGCATCACTTGTGACTCTCGCTCTATTCTCAATAGTGATTCCCTTCTATGTGCTGATCTCTCGCTTCCTTGAAAATCAAGTTGGGATTGATTGGAAAGATCTCCTCACTGCTTCACTTTCGACCATCTTTGTCGCAGCAGTCGGCGCGCTAATTGCTCTTGCATTATCGGCACCAATCGGAATTCTTCTCTCTTCTCGATCAGATTCATTTACTCGATTTGCTCAGAGAGTGATCACAATTGGCCATGGCCTACCCGGCGTAGTAGTTGGATTGGCACTTGTCTCGATTGGCTCAAAGATTGGCGCTATCTACCAAACTGTTTTTCTTCTCGCTTTTTCATATGCCCTGCTCTTCTTAGCGAAGTTAGTTGCAAGCGTCAGCGCCTCATTGGCGCGAGTTCCCAGTGGAGTAAAGGATGTCGCCTCAACTTTGGGTGCCAATCAATGGATGGTTATCAAGCGAGTTGTCGTACCAATCGCAGCCCCTGGAATAGGTCTGGGAACAATCTTGGTTTTCCTGACCGCTATGAAAGAACTTCCAGCCACCTTGATGCTGCGACCAACTGGATTCGAAACCCTCGCTACTCAAATCTGGTCTTCTGCCTCCATCAATCGATTTAACGAGGCTGCACCCTATGCATTAATCTTGGTCTTGATTGCAGCGCTGCCAACCTTTTTAATCAGCCGGCCAGATAAGGCAGATCGTGTCTATATCCAAGAGAATGTGAGGGGCGAGAAGTGAGTTCACTCGAAGTTTCGCACTTGCAGGTCTCTTTCGGCGAAAAACTAATCCTCGATGATCTCTCCTTCTCTTTGAAGGAAGGTCAGATAGCTGCCCTTCTTGGCCCATCAGGCTGCGGCAAGACAACTCTCTTGCGCAGCATCGCCGGCCTTATTCAGCCAGCTGCCGGAACAATTCGCTTTGGCAAGCAGCTCGTCTCTCTATCTTCACTCGTAATGCCTTCCCATAAGCGAAAGATTGGGTATGTGCCACAAGAAGGTGCGCTCTTTCCACATCTGACTATTGCTGAGAACATCGCATTCGGACTTGATAAATCTATTTTTACTAAGGATCAGATTCGTCAGACCACAAAAGAGATGCTTCAGCTCATTGACTTGCAAGGCTTTGAAAAGCGTATGCCGAATGAGCTATCTGGTGGCCAGCAAACCCGAGTCGCCCTCGCACGTGCATTGGCAATCAAGCCGGCAATAGTTCTGCTCGATGAACCATTCTCAGCACTCGATGCCGCACTTCGCGGGGATCTCCGTTCTGATGTCATTCAACTTCTTCGCAGCCAGAACACGACCGCAATCTTGGTTACTCATGATCGCGAAGAGGCGCTTGTCTCTGCAGATATCGTCGCTTTGATGCGCGATGGACAAATCATTCAGCAGGGCACGCCAGAGCAGGTTTACTCTTTACCTGTCTCTCCTTCAATCGCAATCAGCACAGGTGATGCGTTAGTACTAGATGCTGCTCAGGATTCCACGGGTTCAACTCATTACCTCTTTAATAAGAGCACTTCAGCGCAGCAAGATGGAGATAAAGGGCAGATTGTCATTCGCCCCGAAGAGATCAAGATTTCTCGAGATATCTCGGCGCATTCAATCTCAGGATCAATTACAAAGATTGATTACTATGGCCATGATGCGATGATCTCTATCCGCATTGAGAACGAAATCATCATGGTTCGAATCCCTGGTCCCTTCGACTATGAGGTCGGCGATCAAGTTTCTCTCGAGCATGTGGGCCCGGTGAGATTCTTCGCTTCAACAGCTAATTAGCCATGAGCATCGCATCTACCGTTTTCTCAACCTCTGCCAATAATCCAGCGCTCGTTCTGGTGCATGGGCTTGGTTCAGCTGGAACCATCTGGAAGAGCTTGATCCCAGATTTGAAAGATCACTTCACCGTCTTTGCTATTGACCTACCGGGCCATGGCGAGGCCGATATCAATCCCGCAGAAGATCACGATCCGAATTCTCTGGCGAAGATGATTGTTGATTATTTGGATGAAGAGCATGGCGTCAAGGAGCTACATGTTGCTGGAAATTCATTGGGTGGATGGATTGCACTAGAGATGGCAGCTGTCGCACCAGAGCGAGTAAAGAGCGTCACCGCACTTGCACCAGCTGGCTTATGGAACCAGGTGCCTACACAGAAATTGCCTCCCAGTTTAGATTCAAGAGTTTTGGCGAAGATCTCTCAATTCTTTATGCCGATTGCCTATCACCTGCCTCCATTGAAAGCCCTGGGCTATAGAAAAATCACCCACCTCTGGCGCGAATTAAGTTATGAAAGCTGTCGCGACTCTGTCATTGCAATGGCTAGATCAAAGGGATACAAACATCTATGGCAGGGAATCCGTGGAAGAAGATTTGAATCCCCCATCCCAAGTGAAGTTGAGGTAGCAATCATCTTTGGCGATACCGATCGCACCCTCCCAGAAGAGGTAGCTCAAGAGAAATCAGTAGCTCCCGCTCATGCTAAGTGGATTGTCGTGGAAAATTGCGCCCATGTGATTATGTGGAACTTTCCTCGCCTCACCGTAGATTTCATAAAGCGCACCGCTGGAGTTGCTCTCAGTTAAACTCACAGCATGAGCGATGCACTTCCCCCATGTCCTGAATGTAAATCCGAATACTCGTATGAGATGGGTGCGCTTTTAGTATGCCCAGAGTGTGCCCATGAGTGGAATCCATCAGACATTGAAGTTGATGCCGTTCGAGTTATTAAAGATGCCTCTGGCACAGTTTTAGCAGATGGTGATGATGTGACAATCGTCAAAGATATGAAGGTGAAGGGCTCATCTAATACCCTCAAAGTCGGCACCAAAGTCCGCGGAATCCGCTTAGTTGATGGCCCTGGTGATCACGATATTGAAGCGAAGGTCGATGGCTTTGGTCCTATGAACCTTAAATCAAGTATTGTTCGAAAGGCTTGAATTACTTCTGAGCCATAATCGCATCATGGACATATTGCGACAGGCCTCGAACGCGACCATCGTAGTAAGCCTTAAAACGATGATCTTCGATATACATCACCGCTAGATTCTTCTGCATTTCTACCGAGCATTCATAGAACCATTTAGAAATAGCAGCTCTATGAGCAACCACAGCGCCTTGAGCTTGGGCCGAAGTCACCGGATAACTATTGCCAAATGCGGTCACAAAGAGCTCTGTCGCTGCCTCTTGATCTATCTTTGCCGCGGCAAAATCAGCTTTGCTGTACTTCGAGGTGCGCGAAGTTGATTGGCGATAGGCGTCAGTGTTGCCCCAGCGCGCTACAACTTCTTGCTCGTATTGATCCATCGCTTATTAGTTAAAGAAAGTAATTACGGCGCCTGCGATGGTGAGATTAATTGCATCGTTGGCGGTTTCGATAATCCATACCTTGAGGGATTCTCCTCCGAAAAGGCGATGTGAGAGCGAAGCAAAGGCCGCAATACCAACGCCGAGAGCGGCTCCGACCAATGCTCCATCAATCATTGCGAAATCTGGATTGCCCGCCTGAAGGGCGGTAATGATTACTGCGAGGGTAAGCGTTTGAAAGATGATGCCGATGATGGTTCCACCGAAGAGCAGCGCTGGCTTATTCTGTTGCTGGCTGAGCTGTCCTGATTCGATACCGCGTGCCTTCATCCAGATGGGATAGAAAGTCTTTGGCCCGAACCAGATGCCACCGCTGATAAAGGAAATTACAAAGGCGACCATTACGCCTACAAAGTTAAGATCTGAAAAAGTCATAGAGAAAGCCTACTTCAATCGAATATGAAAAGGGTTTAGCATCTATACATGGCCACTGAGAAAATTCGTTCAGATATCTTTGACACAGGCAATCCAAAGATAAAGGCTGCACGAATAGTGATTGCGGCAACCCCAGCAACGATTTTTAATATCCTTGCCAATCCGCACCGACATATCGAAATCGATGGCAGTCAGACCATCCGATCAAACATTAGCGGCCCTGAGAGATTGGGCCTCGGATCCAAATTCGGAATGGCTATGCGCCTAGGCATTAATTATCGTATTAAGAATAAAGTCGTCGAGTTTAAAGAGAATGAGCTCATTGCATGGCGCCACTTTGGCCAGTGGCGGTGGCGTTACGAACTCAAGGATATAGGCAACGGTTCAACGGAAGTAACTGAGACATTCGACGGTTCTTATGCCCCCGGCCTGGCACAACTATGGTTGAAATTCCGAGATGCCTATCCATGGACGCAGAAAGCTGTCGCAAAATCATTGGTTAGATTAAAAGAGGTTGCAGAGAATGAGTAAGGCAGAGATTACAGCTCATCTCAGGAAATTTGATAAGCCTCAACGCGATGCGCTCCAGGCTGTCCGCTTGATAATCGCGGAGGCGCTTCCAGAGGCTAAGGAAGTTATTAAATACGGCATTCCCACCTTCGCTATTGATGGCAAAGGCGTCATCGGCTTTGATGGGTATAAGAACCACAACAGCATATTTCCCTACAGCGGATCTTTCGCGGCACGCATGAAAGATGAGCTCGCTGGGTACGAGCAGACCAAGGGATCAATCCACTTTGATAAAGAGAAGCCATTTCCTAAAGGTCTTCTAAAGAAGATTATTAAGGAATGCCTCAAGCAGATGGAGCTGATGTGAGCGAGATCTACAGTCGGAAACTTCGCTTTTTTGCGGCGTTATTGGTTTTGATTCAATTTAGTTCACTTGGTGCAATAACTTTCTTGGCACTCTTTGATTTCTCGACATCTTATTGGCCAATCAATCTTGGGCTAATAGTTATTGCTGGATACCTTGTCTTATCGGCCTATAAAAGCTTAAAGCCATCACTCAGTGTTAATCCAATACCCAAGGAGGGCGCAGAGTTCATCCGTAGCGGGATCTATCGCAATATGCGCCACCCAATGTACGCAGCGGTAATTCTTCTTGGCTTTGGTCTCTCGGGTTTCTCGGCCAATGTAGCTGCCATTGTGATCTGTGGAATCTTGACAATTAACATTGTGATTAAGGCAAAATTTGAAGATACCCTTCTCCTCAGGCGTCACCCTGAAATCTGGGAGTATCAGATGAGGACCCCTGGTTTTATTCCATGTCGTTGTAATTCATAGTTAGGGAATCCTGGTGTCATCTCAACTTGCTCGTTTCATGGACTCTCTAAAGTCTTGGCCAAAGGTGCGCTGGTATGTAGCTTCGGTTACGGCAGTACTGACATTTATTGTGATTGGCATCCCCACTGCCGTCATCCCGAACTCTGTTTTCGGCCGAGAAATAGAAGTCACGGCATGGTCAATTCCCGTACTCGCGCTGACATCCATGCTTTCGGGATTATTGTTTGCTACTTATATTTCTGCCGCGCCGAAAACTGATGACCAGAAGAGCGCCCGCTTTGGAGGTGCCGGGGCAGTTTTAAGCTATTTCGCTGTCGGTTGTCCGGTCTGCAACAAACTAGCTTTGGTGGCACTCGGTTACACTGGAGCTATCAAGTACTTTGCGCCAATTCAACCATTTCTAGGTTTCCTATCAATTGCGCTGCTCTTCTATGTGTTCCGTAAGCGAGTTCTCAATGAAGGTACTTGCTTAATTCCCGCAAAATAAGAAGAAATTTAAAGCGCTGCCAAACTATCTTTGATCATCGCCTGGAGCAGCTTGGTATCTACTTCCCAATCATTAGGCAAGGCAATCGTCTTCTTATTCACCTTGTAATCCTTGAACTTCGGCGTGTATTTCTTAAGAACATCCTGATCCCATGGCGCAATAAGGATGTGGTTTGTCGCGGCAGAGATACCAAATACATAGTGTTTATCAAACTTCAACATCGGCTGATTCCAAGCGATAACAAGTTCTAGCTGAGGATGCTTCTCGGTAATCGCCTTAAATATCGCCTTCATCGTCTTTGCTTGCTGCGGGGCTATCGTCTTGAAATATGCAGCTGGGCTTTCGTGTCTGGTTGATGAAGTAGAACCGCGTGAGTACATAACGAGGGCATTGGCATGTGCCTGTGAGAATCCGTAGTTCTCTTTTAAATGAGCAATCTGAACCGGATACTTCTCGCCTTCGAGTTCTTTCATCACCTTAAACCAGTACGACATCTTCTCGCCGTACTTCTTCTCAATGAGAGGGAAGAACTTCTCGCGGTCTCCGTCTGCTATCGACATAAGAAAATATTAGTGCATAGAGAAAGCCCCCGTGATATTTCACAGGGGCTTTCTCCTACTTGTTAAGAAGTGAGATTACTTTGTTGCGATTGTTGAGATTTCAAACTCAAGCTTGATTGACTCTGAAACAAGAAGTCCACCTGTCTCAAGCGCTGCGTTCCATGTAAGTCCGAAGTCCTTACGGTTGATCTCTGATACGCCTTCAAAACCAAAACGGTCGTTGCCGAATGGATCCTTAGCTGTACCTGTGTATTCGAATTCGATTGTCAAAGGCTTTGTTACATCCTTGATTGTGAGTTCGCCATCAACGATGATTCCTGCGCCGCCATCCTTAACAGATGTTGACTTGAAAGTGATCTTTGGGAAGTTAGCGACATCGAAGAAATCTGGTGACTGAAGGTGGCCATCACGGTCTGCACTACGTGTATCGATTGAAGCTGCTGAGATCTCGATTGAGATTGAAGCTGCGCCATCTGCAACAACTGCTGAGCCTGAGTAATCGTTAAATGAGCCACGGACCTTTGTGACCATTGCGTGGCGTGCGCTAAAGCCCACGCGGCTATGTGAAGCATCGATTGTGTAGGTGCCTGCTGGAAGCGTTGAGAGTACTGACATTGTCTATTTCCTTTATTCGTAGGGCTATAAGGGGTGAGACCGCTCGCTGGCGGTATGGTTGAATCTTAAACCAATTTAGTTGAATTTTCAACTATTTCTAGGGCAGAATTCGGGAGGAAGGCGCGAGGATTCATCGTTAAACTCAGGACAACACTCAATTATCTGCGGAGGATTTCCACATGCAAGATTCAGGCAAGTGCCCTGTAGCCCATGGCGCAATGACATCAGCTGGCCAGACCAATGAGAAGTGGTGGCCTAACGCCCTCAACCTCAACATTCTTCATCAGCATGATGCAAAGACCAATCCCCTCGGTGCAGATTTTGATTATCACGAGGAGCTAAAGAAGCTCGATATTCCAGCGCTGAAGAAAGATCTCCATGCGTTGATGACAGATTCACAAGATTGGTGGCCAGCAGATTGGGGTCACTACGGTGGACTCTTTATTCGCCTCACTTGGCACGCGGCGGGTTCATATCGCACTGCAGATGGTCGCGGTGGCGCCGGAACAGGTAACCAGCGCTTTGCGCCATTGAACTCATGGCCCGATAACGGAAACCTCGATAAGGCTCGTCGCCTTCTCTGGCCAATTAAGAAGAAGTATGGCAACAAGGTCAGCTGGGCAGATCTCTTGGCATATGCAGGAACGATTGCATACGAGTCAATGGGACTTAAGACATTTGGTTTTGCATTTGGTCGCGCAGATATCTGGGCGCCAGAGATTGATATCTATTGGGGTAGCGAGACTGAGTTCCTTGCTCCATCAGAGCAGCGTTATGCAGATCTCAACGATGCAACGACACTTGAGAATCCGCTAGCGGCAGTTCATATGGGTTTGATCTACGTTAACCCAGAAGGCGTTAATGGAAATCCAGATCCAATTAAGACAGCAGCGCATGTCCGTGAAACATTTGCTCGCATGGCGATGAATGATGAAGAGACTGTCGCGCTTACTGCAGGTGGACATACAGTTGGTAAGGCCCATGGAAATGGCAACGCAGCAAACCTTGGACCGGCTCCAGAGGGAGCTCCTATCGAAGAGGCTGGCCTTGGCTGGATGAATCACACAACTCGCGGCATCGGCCGCAACACAGTTACTTCAGGCCTTGAAGGTGCCTGGACTACACATCCAACGCTCTGGGATAACGGCTATTTCAAGCTACTTCTTGGCTACGAGTGGGAGCTTACAAAGTCTCCAGCTGGTGCAAATCAGTGGGAGCCAATCAATATCAAGGATGAAGATAAGCCAGTTGATGTTGAAGACCCATCAAAGCGCTACAACCCAATGATGACCGATGCTGATATGGCGATGAAGATGGATCCGGCTTACCGTGCTATCTCAGAGAAGTTTGCCGCAGATCAG
>JBDLWK010000029.1:0-8506 GCA_039804335.1 Actinomycetota bacterium | reverse complement strand
GCGCGACGCTCTGAATGGCCGATGACAACAAATGTACAACCGAGCTTTGCCAGCATCGAGCCAGAGATATCACCGGTGAAAGCACCTGATGACTCTGGTGAGAGATCTTGTGCTCCATATTGAAGGCGAAGGCGATCTCCATCGACCATAGTTTGAATTGAGCGAATATCTGTAAATGGTGGGATTACTGCGACATCGACAGCGTCGTAATCTGCATCTGAGAGCGAGTAGACAAGCTTCTGTGCAACTGCAATCGCCTCGAGGTGATTGAGGTTCATTTTCCAGTTACCGGCCATCAAGGGCTTACGCATTTTTACTCCTTCAGTTGTGGTGATTAAGAGAAATTAGAGATCGAGCGCCTTGAGGCCAGGAAGTTCCTTGCCCTCAAGGTATTCAAGGGATGCGCCACCACCGGTAGAGATATAGCCGAATTGGTCATCCTTAAATCCGAGTGCTCGAACAGCGGCAGCTGAATCGCCACCACCTACGACCGAGATTCCTGAAACTTCAGTGAGAGCCTGAGCAACTACCTTAGTTCCATTAGAGAAGGCTGCAAATTCAAAGACGCCCATTGGACCATTCCAAAATACTGTCTTACATTCACGGATCGCTGTTGCAAATACTGCAGCTGAATCTGGTCCGATATCAAGGCCCATCTGATCTGCCGGGATTGCATCTGCCGCAACAGTTGTCGCTGGAGAATCAGCGGCGAATGCGGGAGCTACGACGATATCAGTTGGAAGAACTAGACGAACGCCCTTATCTTCTGCCTCTTTGATTAAATCGCGGACAGTGTCGAGCATCTCTGCCTCAACGAGAGATTTTCCAATTTCATGGCCTTGGGCTGCGAGGAAGGTGAAGACCATTCCGCCACCGATCGCCATGACATCTACCTTGCCGAGCAAGTTAGAGATTACGCCGAGTTTGTCAGAAACCTTTGCGCCACCAAGTACGACGCCATATGGGCGTGCTGGCTCTGTGGTGAGTTTCTTTAGTACTTCAACTTCAGCTGCAACGAGAGTTCCTGCAGCATGTGGAAGTAACTTTGGAAGATCAAATACTGATGCATGCTTACGGTGCACAGCACCAAAACCATCTCCGACATATACATCGGCAAGCTCTGCTAGCTCTGATGCAAAAGCAGCGCGCTCTGACTCTTCCTTTGATGTCTCTGCTGCGCTAAATCGAATATTTTCAAGGAGCAGGATTTCGCCCGCAGCTAGCGCCTGCGCTTGTGCAGTGACATCAGAGCCTGTGATTGCACCAGCGAACTTCACCGGCTTACCAAGTAGCTCTGAAAGTCGAACCGCAATAGGAGCAAGTGAGAGCTCTGGCTTTGCCTCACCCTTTGGACGACCTAGATGTGCAGCAATAACGAGTGATGCACCTTTTTCAAGGAGCGCGTTGATTGTGGGAAGTGAAGCGCGAATACGTCCATCATCTGTGATCTTTCCTTCTTTCAAAGGAACATTGAGATCACAACGGAGGAATACGCGCTTACCTTGCACATCTAGTTCGTTCAAAGTAGTCATTAAATTAGAGGCTCTTTCCTACATAACCAACGAGATCTACGAGGCGGTTTGAATAGCCCCACTCATTGTCATACCAACCAACAACCTTGACTGTTGTACCGATTGACTTTGTAAGACCTGCATCGAAGATACATGATGATGGATCAGTCACGATATCTGATGAAACAATTGGATCTTCTGTGTATGTAAGGAAGCCCTTGAGAGAACCTTCAGCGGCCTTCTTCATTGCCGCGTTGATCTGCTCTGCTGTTGCTTCCTTAGCAAGCTCGACTGTGAGGTCTGTTGCTGAACCTGTTGGAACTGGAACGCGCATTGCAAAGCCATCAAGCTTGCCCTTGAGCTGTGGAAGCACGAGTGAGATTGCCTTTGCAGCACCAGTTGAGCTTGGGATGATATTTGTTGCAGCAGCACGTGCGCGACGGAGATCCTTATGAGGGAAGTCAAGGATGACCTGGTCATTTGTGTAAGCGTGGATCGTTGTCATCAAGCCGCGGACAATGCCGAACTCTTCATCGAGAACCTTCGCCATTGGCGCGAGGCAGTTTGTTGTACATGACGCATTTGAGATGACGTGGTGGTTTGCTGGGTCGTACTTCTCATGGTTTACGCCCATGACGACTGTGATGTCCTCATCTGTTGCAGGTGCAGAGATGATGACCTTCTTTGCGCCAGCTGTTATGTGCTTCTTCGCATCTGCAGCCTTTGTGAAGTGACCTGTTGACTCGATGACGATATCCGCACCAACTGATGCCCATGGAAGGTTTGCTGGATCGCGATCTGCAAATACCTTAATTGTCTTTCCGCCAACTGTGATTGTGTCCTCTGTATGAGTGACCTCTAGGCCGAGGCGACCGAGGATTGAGTCATACTTCAAAAGGTGAGCAAGAGTTGCGTTATCTGTAAGGTCGTTGATTCCTACGATATTGATATTTGGGTTGGTGAGCGCGGCGCGGAAGAAGTTGCGTCCGATACGTCCAAAACCGTTGATTCCGACATTAATCATTTTTAAACCTCGTTCTTCAAGAGAGTGATTTTCCCGTAATGACCCCAGCCCGATCATATGAAGGGCTGAATTGGGTGGCTTTACTTGCGCCACAACGTTGGGACGGGGGAAGGATACCAGCCCGAAGAGGTTACTCGCCGAGTAAGTCGGGTGAGAGTCCTGCCTCGGTATCTGGAATTCCGAGCTCTGCCGCTCGTTTATCTGCCATCGCAAGGAGGCGACGGATTCGACCTGCAATTGCATCCTTCGTCATCGGCGGAGTTGCGAGTGAACCGAGTTCTTCGAGTGAAGCCTGGCCATGTGCAATACGTAATTCACCCGCCTCTTTGAGGTGGTCGGGAATTGTTGGTCCGAGGATCTCCATCGCCCGCTGAACACGAGCGGCGGCTGCTACCGCTGCACGTGCCGAACGGCGAAGATTTGCATCATCAAAATTTGCTAGGCGATTTGCAGTAGCTCGAACTTCGCGACGCATTCGTCGTTCTTCCCAAGCCAAAACGCTCTCATGTGCACCTAAACGTGTCAGAAGGGATCCGATTGCATCGCCATCGCGAATAACAACGCGATCAACGCCACGAACTTCACGGGCCTTCGCCGCGATATTGAGGCGACGCGCAGCTCCCACAAGAGCTAGGGCTGCTTCTGGACCGGGGCAGGTAATCTCAAGTGACGAAGATCGGCCAGGCTCGGTGAGCGAACCATGGGCCATAAATGCACCGCGCCATGCCGCCTCTGCATCGCAGACATTTGCTGCAACGACCTGTGGTGGCAATCCACGAATCGGACGACCATTGGCATCGATCAGACCTGTCTGGCGAGCGAGAGCTTCGCCAGATTCGATGACTCGAACGACATAACGTGAACCTTTACGGAGTCCACTTGAAGAGAGAACTGCTAAATCTGAATCATGGCCATAAATGTCGGCGATATCTTTCTTGAGGCGACGCGCTGACTGTGAGGTATCGAGTTCGACCTCGATGACAACTTTGCCAGAGGCGATATGCAATCCACCAGCGAAACGGAGGAGGGATGAGACCTCGGCTTTGCGACAACACGGTTTGGTAATTGTGAGTCGGCTGAGCTCATCTTTGACCGCAGCTGTCATTGCCATGGGGCTATCAAACCAGCATTTCGTTGAGAATGTGAGTGAAAGTTGAGGCTAATTTCTCACCATCGTGATGGATAGAGACCTTTTCATCGCGTAAATCTGCCTCGAGGTAGGCGATACCGTGTTCCTGCAAATAGCGAGAGAGCTCAGCCCGACCGGCGAGATGGGAATCGGCAACGACCAGGTCAAAGTGGAGCTCTGGGGCATAGTGGTGGAGGATCTCGCAATGTTCGAGCGGTGAGTAACCTGCATACTCCCCCGCCTCTGCCTGATCCCTATTGGAATCTAAATTAAGTAGGAGGATCTTCTTAGCTGGCGAGGCAACAATTGCATCTCGCAAAGTCGGAACGAGGAGATGTGGAAGCACGCTAGAAAACCATGAACCTGGACCCATGGTGATCCATTCAGCCTCTTCTAGTGCAGAGAGAACCTCGGGTCGCGTCGTTGGATTCTCTGGTCGCATTCGTAGTTCTTGTAAACGGCCCGGAGTTGTAGCAACAGCTACTTGTCCAATCGCCTCAATACTCTCATCGTGATGAAGAAATGTTGCCTCAATATCAAGCGGCTCTGCCGTCATAGGTAAGACGCGACCAACAACTTTGAGGAGTGCGCCAACGCGATCGAGACCCACCACTACATCTTCATCTCTATCCCAGAGAGCTGCGAGTAGAAGATTTCCAACTGCGTGTCCATCAAGTGCGCCACCGCTGGTAAATCTGTACTGCATGATCTCGGCCCAATCTCGACCCCATGCATCATCGCCACAGAGAGCGGCAAGTGCCATCCGTAAATCTCCGGGCGGCATAATTGGAAATTCCTCACGGAGTCGACCGCTTGAGCCACCATTATCTGCCACCGTTACTACGGCGGTGATGTTCTCTGTTACCGAGCGAAGCGCTTTCAAAGTCGCTGCTAAGCCGTGGCCTCCGCCGAGTGAGACAACCTTTGGTCGAAAACTCATTCGCGACCTACATCGCGATGTGTGGCATGAGCAGATACTTCATAATCTTCATGCGCGCGATTGAGCTGTGTTGCGATTTCCCGAGCAATCGAAACCGAGCGATGTTTGCCACCAGTACATCCAATTGCAATCGTGACGTACTTCTTTCCTTCTCGTAGATATCCGGGGATCATCTTCTCCACGACATCAACGTAAGCCTTCACGAAATCTGAGACACCATCACTTGCAAGTACATGCTGATAGACCGCATCATCAAGACCTGACTTTGGTCGAAGCTCAGGCACCCAATGTGGATTTGGAATAAAACGGCAATCGAGAACGAGATCTGCATCTACGGGTATTCCATATTTATATCCGAAGGAGAGTACATTGATTCGAAGCGCCTTAGCCATCCCTGCAGCAAAAATCTCTGCCGTGCGCTTTTCGAGCTGATGGACATTGAGATTTGAGGTATCAATGACTACATCGGCCTGAGCGCGGAGATCTTCCAGCTTCGCTCTCTCACGTTCAATTCCATCAACGATGCGATCAGTTGATTGCAGTGGGTGTGGGCGTCGAGTTGATTCAAATCGTTGTACGAGCGCTTGATCGCTGGCATCAAGAAAGAGAAGGCGATATTTGATATCTGACTTTCCTAGCGCTTCGAGCGCACTGGCAAGCGCATCGAAGAATTTTCCACCGCGAACATCAACGACTACAGCGACCGAAGATTCTGTCTTCTCCATCTCGGTTGCGAGTTCTGGTAATAGCGCTGGAGGCAGGTTATCGACAACATGCCATCCGAGATCTTCTAGCGCGTGGGCGACGGTCGAACGACCGGCGCCTGACATTCCGGTCAGAATCAAGAGCTCTCTATTACTCATGGCTCCATTCTGCCCTATCGGTCAACTACCCCATAAATTACTGCGCCAGAATCTCGCCTGTCTCCATATCGACGGCGGGCGCACTTAACTTCTCAAGATGCGAGTAGATGATGCCGGCAATTGTCGATCCGATACCTGGAGTGGTCTCTAGTTCAGCAAGCGTCGCCTTTCTCATCGCTGATACCGAGCCGAAACGTTCGAGCAGCGCACTTCGACGAGATTCACCGAGCTGTGGGATCTCATCAAGGAGGGATTCGAGCATCACCTTTGAGCGCTTGCTTCGATGGAATGTGATTGCAAATCTATGGGCCTCATCTCGAATGCGTTGCAAGAGATACATTCCCTCGCTGGTGCGCGGCAAGATGAGCGGATCCATCGAATTAGGGAGCCAGACTTCCTCTAACCTCTTTGCGAGGCCGACTAACGCGATATCTGTGATTCCCAATTCATCAAGTGCGCGCTGCGCCGCTGCAACTTGAGGTGCTCCTCCATCGACCACAATCAGTTGAGGCGGGTATGCAAATTTTGAGAGTTTTCCACCAGTCTCCGCGACCTCACTATGGTTGACCTGGCGATCGGCAATCAAACGTTTCATTCTTCGAGTGATCACTTGGTGCATGGCCCGGGTGTCATCGGTCGCTGTTGATGTATCGATTGCGAAACGGCGATATTCACTCTTCTTAGCTAAGCCATCTTCAAAGACCACCATCGAAGCTACAACAGATGTACCCGAGATATTTGAAATGTCATAGCACTCAATACGTAGTGGAGTTCGTGGAAGTTCGAGATGCTCCTCAATTTCAATGAGCGCTTTACCTGATACCGCTGCATCGGTGGCTCGCTTGCTCATGAATTGAACGAGAGCGTAATGAGCATTTCGCTTCACAGTCTCAAGCAGCTCAACCTTCTCGCCGCGTTGTGGAACCTTGATCGTTACCTTGTGGCCAGCGAGAGAGCTGAGCCACTCCCCTAGCGCCTCACGATCAGCCGGCTCACTGTTGATATGAATGACTGAAGGAATCTCAGTGGTGCCATCTCCGTAAATGGAGAAGAGCAGTGATGCAAATTGATCGTCACCTTCGAGCGTCCGCTCTTGATCGACAATCCAGGAGCGTGAACCCTTGATAGAACCGCGTCGCACGATAAAGATTGAACCAGCCGCATGAAGTCCTTCTTCATGGATAGCGATAAAGTCACCATCTAAATCGTCAGAGAGATTGCCTTGAGTTGAGCGCTGTGCCTTCTCAAAAGATTCGATTTGATCGCGAATACGTGCCGCTCTCTCAAACTCTTCTCTCTGAGATGCCAGCTCCATCTCACTACGCATCGTTGGAACGAGATCTTCCATACCTGCCTCCATAAAGGCATCGAGCTTGTGGGCGATCTCCTTATGCTCTTCCGGTGTCACCCATCCAACACAGGGCGCCGCACATTTACCAATATCTCCAAGGAGACATTGGCGCTTGCTTCGTTGCGCGCGTTGGAAATTACCTGCGCTACACGAGCGGAGCGGAAATACCTTTAAAAGAACTTCATAGGTATTGCGGAGAGCCCAAGCGTTTGTATAGGGACCGAAGTACTTGAGTCCAGATCGCTTCTCTTTACGGGTAATGAAGATGCGCGGAAATTCATCCTCTAAAGAGATTGCAAGATATGGGTATGACTTATCATCTTTAAATTGAACGTTATAGGTCGGGTGGTACTGCTTGATCCATGAGAATTCGAGAGCAAGTGCCTCAAGCTCGGTATTGACGATCGTCCAATCAACGCGGACCGCCTCATGCACCATGCGATAAGTCTTCTGCGCTAGATTTGATCCAAAGTATGAGCTCAGGCGATTCTTAAGGTTCTTCGCTTTGCCAACATAAATGACTTTTTCGCTCTTGTTATAGAAGCGATATACGCCTGGCTCCTCTGGAATATCAGTGGGGCGATAACTCGCTGGATCTGCCATCGCTACTTCTTCTTAACCGCAGGACTCTTCTTTACCGCTGCGTTCTTTGGTGTTGAAGTTGAAGTAGTTGCGCGATTACTTTGAAGAATCTCGGCGAGGAATTGGCCGGTATAGCTCGCCCTCACCTTTGCAACTTCTTCTGGGGTTCCTTCGGCAACAACTGTGCCGCCACGGAAGCCACCCTCAGGTCCCATATCAATGACCCAGTCAGATGATTTGATGACATCGAGATTATGTTCGATAACGACAACTGTATTTCCGGTTTCAACTAAGCGCTTCAATACACCTAATAGCTTATTTACATCCTCAAAGTGGAGGCCGGTAGTTGGCTCATCGAGGACATAGATTGTTCGTCCAGTTGAGCGGCGTTGAAGTTCGGTAGCTAATTTGACGCGTTGCGCTTCTCCGCCAGAGAGAGTCGGCGCTGATTGACCTAAGCGAACATAACCAAGCCCTACATCACAGAGAGTCTTCAAGTAACGAGCAATAGTCGGAACAGATTCGAAGAACTCGTGGGCGATCTCGATTGGCATATCGAGCACCTGTGCGATGGTCTTTCCCTTGTAATGAACTTCAAGAGTCTCTCGGTTGTAGCGCGCTCCATGACAGACTTCGCATGGAACATAGACATCTGGCAAGAAGTTCATCTCAATGGTGATCGTTCCATCGCCAGAACAGTTCTCACAGCGCCCACCCTTGACGTTAAATGAGAAACGTCCTTGCTGATAACCGCGGACCTTCGCCTCTGAAGTTTCAGCGAAGAGCGCACGAACCTTGTCGAAGACTCCGGTGTAAGTTGCAGGGTTAGAGCGAGGCGTGCGACCGATAGGCGATTGATCGACGTGAACAACTTTATCTAGTTGATCAATACCGGTGACAGTTCGATGGCGACCCGGAACCAGACGTGCGCCATTGAGCTTGTTAGCTAAAGTCGTATAGAGAATGTCATTTACCAGAGTTGACTTACCTGAACCAGATACGCCGGTGACTGAGACAAAGAGTCCGAGTGGAATCTCCACCTCAATATCCTTGAGGTTATTCTCTTTCGCTCCCTTAACGACAAGTTTGCGCTTAGGGTCAATCGG
>JBDLWK010000028.1:0-9254 GCA_039804335.1 Actinomycetota bacterium | reverse complement strand
GGAGTGACATCTTTTGCGCTTACGCCAAGGTGGAGAGCGATTCCATGCTTGCGCATCTCTTTTGCAACCAAGGTTGCCATCTCAGGATCAAGTGGTGCCAATACCTGAGGAGCTGCCTCCACAACTGTTGTTGGGATGCCCTTATGGACAAGGTTCTCTGCAATTTCAACACCGATAAATCCGCCACCAATAACAACAGCGGTCTTTGGCTTTGCATTAACGCGGTTAGCTATCTTCTCGACATCTTCAACGGTGCGAAGCGTGAGTGCACGTTCGATACCAGGGATAGGTGGAACTACAGGTGAAGCACCTGGGCTGAGAATCAACTTGTCATATGAGAGAACGTATTCCTCGCTCTTCTGCCAATCCTTCACAACTACGGTCTTTGCAGCGGGATCGATACTCGTTACCTCGGTGGCAATGCGCACATCGAGCTTGAAGCGGGCATGGAGCGAGGCAGGTGTCTGTAGAAGCAGCGCATCTTCCTCTTCAATAACTCCGCCCACGAAGTATGGGAGCCCACAGTTTGCATAACTAACGTGGCCGCTCTTCTCTAAAACAATGATTTCTGCATCTGCATCAAGGCGACGCATGCGAGTTGCAGCAGACATTCCGCCTGCTACTCCCCCGACGATTACTACGCGCATTTATGCAACCACTGGTAGGCCAGCTGATTGCCAGCTGCCGATACCTTGATCAAGGTTGAAGAGCTTTGTGAAGCCAGCCTTATTCATGGTCTCTACCGCGATACGTGAACGACGTCCGCTCTGGCAGTAAATTGCATAGGTCTTGGTGTTATCTAGCGCTTTGATTTCACCCTCAAAAGTCATTCCCTCAACATCAATATTGATTGCACCTTCGATATGACCTGCTGCAAACTCTCCAGCGGTGCGAACATCGAGCAGGATTACGCCGGCTTCTTGCGCCTTAGCTTGAAACTCGGCTGGTCCTAGATCTGTTGCACCTGCTGAGCCACCACAAGAAGTGAGGGCAAGGGTCGATGCGAATATTACTGCGATGAGCTTCTTCATTTCTTATTTGTCTTTTCTATTAGGCGAGGCTGAGGAATAGTTTTTGAAGTTTTTCTTGTACCGCTTTGCTGTCATTCTTATCGTCAACTATGCATTCACGAAGACTGGTTGAGAGCAAAGTAAAGGCAGCTGTATTAACGGCTTTGCTTACCGCTGACATCTGGGTCACGATTTCATCACAGTTACGACCTTCATCCATCATGCGAATGACAGCTGCAAGTTGACCATGTGCACGCTTAAGGCGCTTTGAGATCGCCACAATTTGCTCTTCATCTTGCAAGATGTGGGTGGGCTCTTTCTTAATTGCCATCGTTAGTGATCTCCCTTAAAAATCATTGCAACCATTCGAATATTGAGGCTGAGAAAGCGCCAGAACTGGAATAGAACGTTCTTTCGCATCTTGAGCGTCTTCTCGATGGGACGAGGTGCGCCTGTTAAATCTGCGTAGTTATCCATTGCATCTCTCCTATTCCGGAATCAAGAACCAGAAAGGTCTGGCCTTTGCTTTGTAGATAAACATGATGTGAAGCATGTATTTAATCCAGTGTCCGGCAAGTCCGATTTCACCGAAGGTATCCTTTGAAGAGCGACCGACTCCCGGGAAGCGCTCATAGTCAGGGACAACTGGATACATAGTCATTGCTGCGGCTGAGCCAGTAGTGAGACCTGCACCTGCTGATGCAACACAGGCTGCACCCATATTTGCCATTGAAGCGCCATGAATTTCGCCATTCACACCATGCTTTATCTGATCGATGATGGTTAGCGCTGCGGTCTTCCCCATGACGCCAGAAGGCATTCCTGTACGAGGAGGAGCAGGAGCAATCAAAGTACCTGTCGCACTTGTACGTGGCTTCGAAATCTGGTGCGGTGGAGCAAATGCAATACCCACTGCAAAGACATTAGGAAAGGCAGGAACCTGATAAGTGGTCGGCCAATCTGATGCGCTCCACTCTTCATATGGTTTTGGCGTGTAATTTGCATCGACCTTCATGAAACCGGATGGTGCAAAAATCTCCGAGGAGATATCTTCACCGTTCTTGTTGAAAGCCTTTAAATCTGCGCCACGGAATGGCGGCAATAGCATCGCAAAGTCAAAGTCCAAGGTTCGCTTAACGCCATCAAGCTGTTCATAATGAATCACGCCTGCTTCAACTTTTGAGACATGTGACTGCAGAATGGCCTTTACATCGCGCTCTAAAAAGAGCGACTCTGTCCAGAGCTTTGAATTGGTCTGGAACCCTCGCTGAGCAAATGACATGCCACCAACACCGAAGTCACCAAGTTCGTACTCATTTGTGAGGTAGACAATTTCGGCTAAATCGCGAACACCAGCTTGGACAAGCTCATGTTCTACATTGAATGTGTATTCAAATGCGGCGCCTTCACAGGTGCATGTTCCATGTCCTACGCCGATTACTAGGCGTTGCTTCTGACCCGCCTTCAGCTTTGCTATAACTTCTTTCAATTCTGTTGCAGCCTCAATTGCGTGGCCGGCTGTGCACACTGAAACCGTATGTCCATCCGGGCCAAGACCTTCAGTGGCCGCAAAGTTTAACTTTGGCCCAGTCGCATTAATCAGGTAGTCGTATTCGATCTGAGCTTCTTCACCAGCATTCTCAGGATTTGTATATTTGATCGTTACAAATCCTTTTGCATGATCTTTATCGCCTTCAGGATGAATGGAAGTTCCGAGTGCTTGATGGAACTTAATTCCCTTGCGCTTATAGATCGGTGCGAGCGGGAAGGTAACTTGATCTGCGCTCATCTTGCCTACGCCGACCCAAATATTTGAAGGAATCCAATTCCACTTTGAGTTTGGAGTCACCATGACGACCTCATGGTTCTTACCTAGCGAGCGGCGAAGGTGAAGGGCAGCGGTGTGCCCTGAGATACCTGCTCCTAATATGACTACGCGGGCCATTGTTATTTCGCCTTAGCCCTTAATTACACTTACAAATTTGTTCGTCTGAAAGACCGGCAAGCGCATCATCAATATGACCGCCACAGCCTGACCATGTGTACTTTTTGCACTTGCTACATACGACTCGTGAACACATCTTTAAACCCCTTAATTAGCTAGTTCCTGTATACCCCCTAGGGTATACGGAAACTGTATCAGAGGGGCTCGGGAATGGCTACTAGGGCCACTTTTGAAGTGGTTTATGCCCCTTCAACCTGGTCATTGAGCGCAGGTGAGGTGAGATCGAGCGAATCTGCGATGATTTCTGCATTCGAGACAAGGGATAAGCCGCGGACAATTTGGCTCCGCTCCACCTTCGAGGTGTTCTCAACCAGGGTATGTGTGAGGGCCGATGTTGCTGTGCGAAGGTCATCGGTAGGGCTTTGGGTTGCACCCACAATCTCATCTGGGTCTTCAATATGTGCCGTCAGTGCATAGCTCGCTGCCGATAGAACAACGGCAGTGTCTTTACGGGCAATCTCAGCCACACCTTTATCTACTGATGCATCAAAGAGAGTGCGAGCAATAACTCGAATTTGGACCAAGGTGTGTTCGATAGCGAGACTTTCTTGCGACGCCTTCTCTGCTGCATCTCTTTGTCCTACGCGAATCCACTTTGTATAACCCCTGGCTTCACTGATTTGTAAACGCAATTCAGGAAGTGTTCTTACCAACGCACGAGCACGCGCCAACCAATGCCCAGCATCTTCTTGCGAATAGCCCGCCGCAACGCCTTCTGACATCTCTGCCAGAAGCTCTGCGCCTTGCAGCCCTAACTTGTTAAGTAGATCGTAGGTGCGATCAATTGGAGTCTTTGGATGAGAGAAAAATGAGAACGCTATTCCTGTTAGTGCACCTACTAATGTGGCGCCAAGTCTGTGTGCAACAGTGCTTTCAGAGAGATCGGGGCCGATAATAATCATCGCCACAACGGGAACGTTTACTGAGGCGATACTTCCCAAACGAAGAACAGCTGCCAAAATTGAACAGATGAGAATCGTAAGACTGATAGAAAAGAATCCAAGACCGAGATAGTGCACTGAAATCGTTGCCACAATTGCACCGATTAGGTTTCCGAGAATCTGACCAAAGCCCTCACGAAGTGAGCGGTGGAGGCTAATTCGAATTGTTAGTGTGCAAACGATTGCTGCGACGATTCCGCCTCTGCCTCCAAGTTGATTGCCGATCAAATAGGCAGTTCCGCCGGCGAGGCTGGCAACAACTATCTGCCGGTACCAGAGGAGATCTTTAAACATTACTTCTCTTCGAGAATAAGTGAAACTGAGTTGATGCACCAACGCTCATCTGTTGGCACGTCATAACCCTCGCCCTTAAAGACATGGCCTAAGTGAGAATCACATTTGCCGCAGCGCACCTCGGTGCGAATACGAGGAGCAAGAGAACGATCTTCTAGCAAGCGAACAGAGTCAGATTCAGATGGCGCATAGAAAGAAGGCCAGCCACAGCCTGAATGGAACTTAGTTTCTGAGCGGAATAACTCATTGCCACATGCCTTACAACGGTACGAGCCCACCTTGTCGGTATCTGTGTATTCACCGGTAAAGGGGCGTTCGGTTGCGCCATTGCGGAGCACCTCGTAAGAAAGTGGATCGAGCTTCTTTGCAAGCTCTGCCTCATCGAGGTTAGCTGGGTTTGAGATGTTCTCCATGCCTTAACTTTAGAGCCATTGCACTATCGGCGCATTTCTTCTCGAGTTAGACTCGCGATATGACATGGTCAGCTCCTACCAATGCCGAGGTAAAGGCTCTTCTTGAGAAATCAAAGAGCGTTGCCATCGTTGGAATTTCAAATAAAGAGGATCGAGCCAGCTATCAGGTTGCAAAGTGGCTTCAGCAAAATGCACACTTCAATCTCTTCTTTGTTAATCCGGTAATTGATGAGGTGCTCGGCCAAAGGACTTATCCATCGCTTGCTGAAATTCCAGAGCAGATTGATATCGTCGATGTATTTCGAAAAGCAGAGGATTGCCCTTCAGTGCTAGAGAAGGCAATTGCAGTTGGTGCAAAATCAATCTGGCTTCAATTGGGAATCTCAAGCGATGAGGTTGCAGCCAACGGAAGTGCAGCGGGTCTTGAGGTAGTGATGGATCGCTGTATCAAGATTGATTACGCGAACTTGATTTAAAGACCAGTCACCTTCACTGCAGCAAGAGCAACGCCGGCAACGATTACCCAAGCAACCATTCCCATCGCCATTGGACGTGGCCCTATAGCGCGGATCGCCTTCCAACGGACTCCAGAGCCAAGAGCGACAAGACCTGCGCCAAGTAATAACTTGCTAATCAATACTGTGTAATCAAGAAGAGTCTCATTGATCTCGAAGAGATTGTGAATTGTGGCGACAGCGATAAAGCCGAGAACAAAGTACGGAATAAGTGGAACTTTTGCGCCAGCAGTTTCACTCTTGCCTTGCGAAGTTAGCCACTTGCGATGGCGAATTGAGAGAATCAAAACGATAGGTGCAAGAAGGCAGACGCGAGCAAGCTTCACGACGATTGCATACTTATCAGCGTCATCGCCCCAGACAGATGCCGTGGCAACAACCTGCCCAACATCATGGACAGCTGCTCCTGCCCATGATCCGAATTCACGGGTATCGAGGTTGAAAATATGACCCAAGAATGGAAGCAGGAAGATTGAGAGAGTCCCGCAGAGAGAGATTAGCCCGATTGCATACGAGGTCTCTTCTTCAGTTGCACGAGTCTGTGGGCGAATTGCGGCAACTGCAGTTGCTCCACAAACACCGAAGCCGACACCGATGAGAAGTCCAAGATCGCCTGACATCTTGAAGAGCTTTGATAGTCCGAGGATGCCAAAGATGGTGAAGGTAACAACTATTGCAACTGTGATGACGCCTTTAAGGCCAATCTCCTTCAGCGAGACCACGCTGACCTGTGCACCTAGGAGTGCAACACCGATACGCATCAGGGTCTTGCTGGAAATCTTTGTTGCAGGAGCTGCAAATGCTGGCCACTGAATGAAGTTGGCGACGATAAAACCGAAGGCAACACAGAGCGCTAGCGGGCTAATTGCTGATTGAAGGCGATTGATTTCAAAGGCAAGTGCAACCAGAGCTGCAATGAGTGCAAAACCTGGTGCATATGTTTTGACCATATTAGAGACCTAGCTGCGCTGCAACTGAATCTGTAATGGTGATTTCATCGTCAAGGTTGAGCTTGCCTGGGTTTACTCGATTTGAGCCCGGAAGACGGCCCCCAGCGCTACTTACCTCACCTGCAAAATCTGCGAGACGGTTATTCTCGCCATCAACAGATAGCTTCGAAGCATCGATTGCAATAACGAAGTGCGCAATCTCTTGTGGAGCGCTATCAAAATCGTGATTGAACATATCTGGAATATTCTTTGAAAGAGTTGGCCCGATCAGAACACCGGTAAGAGATTCAACTAGAACTGCGATGGCATAGCCCTTTGCACCACCGAGAGGAGCGAGCATTCCAGCCAAGGCCTCTTTCGCATCAGTTGTTGGTGCACCATCTTTGGTAAATGCCCAACCTGGTTCAAGTTCAGCACCTGCTTGCGCCTTTGCTTGAATCTTTCCGCGGGCAACAGCGCTGGTGGCAAGGTCGACAACTGTTGGAGGATTTGTAGGAATACCTGCAGCAACTGGTGAGGTTGAGAGCAGCGGCTTATTTCCACCAGTAGGTGGCATTACTGCGGGTCCAGTACTAAATGCAATACCGACAAGTCCTGCATCAATCATCGGCCAGACATAGATTCCGAGAGCACCACAATGTGATGAGCGACCAACGCCGACTGCGGCGATACCTTGAACCTTTGCTCGCTCTGCTGCAAGTTGTGATGCTTGCTGCAACTGCCAATGCCCCAAACCATCTTCGCCATCAAAGACAACAAGTCCTGGAAGATCGGTGACTTTCTTCAGTTCGGCCTTTGGATTGATTCCACCGGCCTTGAGACGTTCGAGATAGAAAGGCAGGCGCATCAAACCATGGCTACCAATCCCCCAACGATCACTTGCAACAATCGCATGTGCACTCACTGCCGCTTTCGCTGAATCCATTCCGGCGGCGATCAATAGCTCTGTCGCCTTCTCAATTGCTCTGCCGACAGTAAGTTGAGTCATTAGCGAGTGCTCTCCTTAATTGAACCGACGGCATTGATAGCAGCTTTACCGGTCAATGCGAGTTCGATGTTTGCGGTAAGAATTTCATTGATACGAAGTTGGCTCTCGGCTGTAATTCCGGCGACGTGAGGCGCAAGAATCACATTGGGAAGGGTCTCAAGCTCGCCCACAACAGGTGGCTCTTGAGCGCGAACATCGAGCGCTGCACCTGCGATTGTCTTCGCTTTGAGCGCTTCAATCAGGTCGGCTTCATTGATTACTTCGCCGCGACCGACGTTGACGATGATTGCCGAAGGCTTCATCAGCGCAAGAGTTGTGGCATTGATAGTGTTATTTGTTGTTGGAGTAGATGGCATATGGATACTGATGACATCAGCGCCCTTCAGCACTTCTTCCAACGAGTGCATGCTCATGTTCAGCGCTGGAAGTCGTGGATCATCTGCCTTTACAAATGGGTCGTAACCCAAAACCTTGCAGTTAAATCCTTGAATCAAGCGGGCCGTTGCCATACCGGTTGCGCCGCAACCAAGGAGTCCCCAGGTGAGGCCAGAGAGTTCGCGACCAGGGGTGCGGTTCCACTTTCCTTCTCGGGTAGCAACATCATGTGCCGGAATGCTACGCATCATTGAGAGCGCCAGTCCTAGGGTGAGCTCGCCAACGCTGACGGCATTTGCGCCAAGTCCAGCGACAACAACTACACCTGCAGCATCTGCAGCCTTAATATCAATATTGTCGAGACCCACACCAGCTCGTGCAATCACCCTAAGTTTCGGTGCAGCAGCGATGATTTCAGCAGTTACCTGGGTTCGGTTGCGAACGACAAGCGCTGTCGCATCTTTAATTTTTACTTTGAGATCTTCTGGGTTTTTCCAGAGATCATCTTCACGAAGAATGGGGAAGCTCCCTCCCAATTGCTCGAAAGGAGCTCCCCATACATCTTCAGATATAAGAATCACGAAGTCTTTATCTCTCTTATCGAATTCGATTATGCAGAGATATAGAGCTTGGTGAATGTGAACTCGCGGTGACCCATTACCTCAGCGGTGCAGAGACGACCGTTAACTGTGCGCTCGATGACCTCCATCATCATGTCGCCAGCCTTTGGCAAGTCATACTCGTAGCGAAGAAGACCAGAGACATCGAGGTCCATGTGCTCCTTCATGCTGCGAGCTGTCTTGATATTTGCAGTCAACTTCAATACAGGAATGATTGGGTTACCAATCACATTGCCCTGACCTGTTGGGAACAAGTGAATAACAGCGCCAGCTGCTGCCATCAGAGTTACGCACTCTGCAGCTGCTGAAGATGTATCCATGAAGTAGAGACCCTGCTTATCGCGTGGTGGCTCTTGTGCTGGCTTAAGTACGCCAACAACTGGGACGGAACCAGTCTTAGCAATATTGCCAAGCGCCTTCTCTTCAATAGTTGTAAGTCCACCAGCGATATTGCCCTGTGTTGGCTGTGAGCCAAGAAGGTTTGCACCGGTTGATTCGATCACCTTGATGTAGTTGTCATAAGTTGTCTGGAACAAGTTGCGACATGCATCATCGATACAGCGATCTGCAATGAGGTGCTCTCCACCTGTGAGCTCTGATGTCTCACCGAAGAAGACTGTTCCGCCAGCTTCAACCCAGCGATCTACCGCCTGTGAAGTTGTTGGACATGAGCCGAGACCAGATGTTGTATCTGACTCGCCGCACTTGATTGACATGATCATGTCGCCGATTTCGGCTTCTTCGCGCTGAAGCTCTGATGCATCTTGGAGGAACATAGCTGCTACGCGGCTCGCCTCAGCGATCACTGCAAGGTCGCCCTTGCCTTCGATTGAGAATGCTGCAACAGGCTTTCCTGTTGTTGCGATTCCATCTGCAACCTTCTGGGTCCACTTTGGTTCGATACCGATAACGACAACCGCTGCAACGTTTGCATTGCGACCGGTTCCGATAAGTGTTTGGAAGGTAAGTTCTAGATCTTCACCAAATTGGAGACGACCAAATGCGTGTGGAAGAGCGAGAGTGCCAGGGATGACCTTTGCTACTGCTTCTGCAGCTGCATTGGAGAGGTCATCGAGTGGCAAAATAATGACGTGATTGCGGATACCCATCGTGCCATTTTGGCGACGGTATCCTGTTAAGCGC
>JBDLWK010000027.1:0-9442 GCA_039804335.1 Actinomycetota bacterium | reverse complement strand
CAATTACCGAGGCGCGACTTGCCTTCTTTAACGCCAGTTATCAGCTCTTGGTTTCTCAAGGTGAGTCTGTTGAGGCTCGCAAGACAGTGCTGGCAGAGATTGTCGTTGAAGCAACTACGCAAGAGTTTAAAGATCAACGCCGCGAAGTAATTATTGTGAAGACTCCTACGACTAAGACTTCAAAGATTTCTTATGAGATGTCATCAAATGGCGCCTTAAGTGAATCCATTCCTAAGAGCGTGCGAGACAGAATTTTAAAAACTTCTGACGTCCAATATGAATATGGCACGCTGAGATATTCAGCGAGCGATAACGTAGATTCACTCTTTGTAGGTAACCGTATTGATATTCCTGGTGGCGGTCGCTACGAGATGTATGTGGTCTTCTCACTCGCCGATCAAGCTTCCACTCTCAATTTGATTCAGAACTCACTCTTGATTACAGGCTTTGCGCTGATCTTCTTGATTGCCCTCATTACCTGGCTGGTGGTCCGCCAAGTCGTTCGGCCAGTGCGTGAGGCAGCATCAGTTGCGAAACAATTTACCCAAGGAAACTTTGATCTGCGCGTACCCATCACTTCAAAGGATGAGCTCGCGACCTTAGGTCATTCATTTAACGATATGGCCGCTTCGATTGAGCAGCAGATCTCTCGCTTAGAGAATCTCTCCCGAGTGCAACAACGGTTCGTATCTGATGTTTCGCACGAGCTTCGAACGCCGCTTACGACGCTACGTATGGCATCCGAGCTCATCTTCAATCATCGAACAACTTTCGATGCTCCGGTTGCTCGAAGTGCAGAACTTCTCGTAGCGCAACTTGATCGCTTTGAGCGCCTACTTGAGGATCTATTGGAGGTCAGTCGCTTTGATGCTGAAGTTGCGGTGCTTGAGCCAGTGGAATTTGATCTCATCTCCTTGATTAAGCGTTCAGTTAATGATTTAGGCATCGATAGCGATGAGAAAACATCAGGAATTTCCACCAAATCTGATAACTCGGTCGTCACTGTGAAGGCTGATATGCGCCGAGTAGAGAGAATTATGAGAAACCTTCTCTCTAATGCGCTCGATCACTGTGATGGAACTCCGATTGAGATTCAAATCAAAACTACCGAGAGCGAAGTTGCAATCGGGGTTCGAGATTTTGGAACAGGTCTCGATGAATCATCTTTGATCAGAGTCTTCGATCGTTTCTGGCGAGCAGACCCTTCACGCGCCAGAGTTCGCGGCGGAACAGGATTAGGCCTTTCGATTGCACTGGAAGATGCGCGTCTTCATAATGGTGAACTCGATGCGTGGGGGCGGCCTGGAAAAGGTGCTCACTTTGTACTTACTCTTCCTCGTATCGCCGGTGAGACAATTCAAAGTCGGCCAATTAAGCCCGCACCAGAAGATTTCCACGAAGAAGTTTTCTACCTCTAAGGCGAGTGCAATCTCCGCAAAGATTGGTATGTGGAGCTCCTCAAGAATCTCAATGAACTTATCTTTCCGAGCCGCTGCATCTCTTGCGGCCACTTAGGACTTTCACTCTGCTCTCAATGTCGAAGAGGATGGCATTTACATTCCTACACTTCTGAGATTGGGCGAGATGCATCCACAAAGCTGACTGTGTATTCGAGTGTGATCTACTCAGCTATCGCGCAGAAGATCATTCTCGGAGCGAAAGAGTCACATCTCAAAAATTGTGATTTACTTGTATCAGAGGCGATTACCCATTCACTACAGAAATTTCTTACAAAGTCGAAGGTAGATTTCCTTATCCCTATTCCTTCACGAGCAACTGCAGTCAGACTTCGAGGCCGTCAATTCATCAATGAAGTCTCAGAAGAGGCCTCCAGGATTTGCTCGATTCCTATTGCTTCGCCACTCAGCCATCAGCGGCGAGTGAGGGATCAATCCGGATTACATATTCAAGAGCGTTGGAATAATGTTGAGGGCGCCTTTGTTGTAAAGGGGGAGCATGGACTGCGCGGCAGTGTTCTGCTTATCGATGACCTCGTAACGACAGGTGCCACCCTCTCTGAGGCGGCTCGCGCCTTGAGATATGCGGGAATTTCGGTAATTGGGGCCGTAACGGCCGCTCTTGCCCAACCCCTAAGATAAGGGTCTTCATTGGAAAGGTAGCTCTATGTCAAAGCTTCTAGATCGAATCATGCGCGCTGGCGAAGGCAAGATCCTTCGCGATCTCAGCAAGGTGGTCGATAAGGTCAATAGCTTTGAGAGCTCCATTGCCCCTCTCACCGATGAGGCGCTACGCGCCAAGACCGATGAATTTAAGAAGCGCATCGCTGATGGCGAGACGCTCGATGATCTTCTGCCAGAGGCATTTGCTGTTGTAAGAGAAGCGGCAAAGCGCACCCTCGGACAGCGTCACTACGACGTTCAGTTAATGGGTGGAGCTGCGCTTCACATGGGAAATATCGCAGAGATGCGTACCGGTGAAGGAAAGACTCTCGTTGCAACGCTACCGTCATACCTCAATGCACTTGCCGGAAAAGGCGTGCATGTTGTCACTGTCAATGATTATCTGGCAGAGCGCGATAGCGAGTGGATGGGTCGAATCCACCGCTTCCTCGGATTAACTGTTGGCGTAATCCTCAACAGCATGACACCAGCAGAGCGTCGCGCTGCATATGCATCTGATATCACCTATGGCACAAATAATGAATTTGGTTTTGATTACCTTCGCGACAATATGGCTTGGTCAATCGATGACTGTGTTCAACGCGAACACTTCTTCGCCGTGGTTGATGAGGTTGACTCAATTCTGATTGATGAAGCGCGTACACCGCTGATTATTAGTGGACCGGCAGATAAGGCAACGAAGTGGTATGTCGAGTTTGCAAATATCGTCACTAAGTTAGATCGCGATCTTCACTATGAGGTAGATGAGAAGAAGAAGACAATCGGAATCCTTGAAGAGGGCGTCACAAAGGTCGAGCAGATTCTGCAGATCGAAAACCTCTATGAAGCAACCAACACATCTTTGATTGGCTATCTCAACAATGCTGTCCGCGCTAAAGAACTCTTTAAGCGCGATAAAGATTATGTTGTCATGAATGGCGAACTCCTGATTGTGGATGAGCACACCGGACGTATGTTGGCGGGGCGTCGCTATAGCGAAGGCCTCCACCAGGCGCTCGAAGCTAAAGAACGTATTGAAATCAAGGATGAGAACCAGACTCTTGCAACAATCACATTGCAGAACTACTTCCGTCTCTACGAGAAGATCTCGGGTATGACGGGTACCGCCATGACTGAGGCAGCAGAATTCCATCAGATCTACAAGCTCGGTGTTGTACCTATTCCTACCAACCGCGGAATGCAGCGCATCGATCAGCCAGATCTGGTCTACAAATCAGAGCTCGGAAAGTTCCACGCAGCTGTCAGCGATATTGCAGAGCGCCACCGCAAGGGGCAGCCAGTACTTGTCGGAACTGTCTCAGTTGAGAAATCAGAAGAGCTATCAGCACTTCTCAAGAAGGCGGGCGTACCTCACGAAGTTCTCAATGCAAAGCACCACGAACGTGAAGCATCAATTGTTGCTCGTGCAGGTGTAAAGGGCGCAGTCACTGTTGCAACAAATATGGCAGGACGCGGAACCGACATCATGCTCGGTGGTAATCCAGAATTTATGGCTGACTTCGAACTTCAACGTCGCGGATTATCTCCTGTTGATAATGCGGCAGAGTACGAAGCGGCATGGCCAATCGAGATTGAGAAGCAGAAGGCTGCAATCGCAAAAGATCACGAAGAGGTAATCGCACTCGGCGGACTCTATGTTCTCGGTACCGAGCGCCACGAGTCACGTCGTATCGATAATCAGCTCCGCGGACGTTCTGGTCGCCAAGGTGATCCAGGAGAATCGCGTTTCTATCTCTCACTCCAAGATGAACTCATGCGCCGCTTCAATTCAGCGCTCGTTGAACGTTTCTTGGCAGCTGCAGGACTTCCAGAAGATGAACCTATCGAATCAAAGATGGTCTCTAATGCAATCCGCAGTGCGCAGACACAGGTAGAGGCGCAGAACTTTGAGATCCGTAAGAATGTCTTGAAGTATGACGATGTCATGAACCGCCAACGCCTTGTGATTTATAGCGAGCGTCGCCTCGTCCTTGAAGGCAAAGATATAGGTGAGCAGGTTCAAGATTTCGTGGGTGAGACTGTCTCTGCCTATGTCCGCGCTGCGACTGCAGAGGGATTTAGCGAAGATTGGAACCTCGCAGATCTATGGACGGCGCTCAAGCTTGTCTATCCAATCTCATTTACTTCCGAAGATCTCCTCAACGAGATCGGGGGAGCCGGCGCTCTCGATGCTGAATTCTTAGAAGAGCGCATCCTTGAGGATGCACGTAAGGCTTATAGCGAGCGTGAGAGCCAACTCGGAACAGAAGTTCTACGTGAACTCGAGCGAAAAGTTCTTCTCTCAGTTCTCGATCGACGTTGGCGCGAGCACCTATACGAGATGGATTACCTCCAAGAGGGAATCGGGCTTCGTGCCATGGCGCAACGTGATCCATTGGTCGAATATCAGCGCGAAGGTTACGAACTCTTCGCAGCGATGATGGAGGCAATCAAAGAAGAACTTGCCAGCCTGGTCTTTAATGTTGAAGTAACTGTCGAAAGCGATGGCGGTAGCGTTGAGGCAAAGGGGTTGCAGAGCAAGCCGGCACAAGTGGCGCCACTTCGATACTCAGCAGCGGATGAGAACGGTGTCGTGACATCAGGTGATGTCTCGCGCAATAGCCCATGCCCTTGTGGATCAGGTAAGAAATTTAAGCGTTGCCACGGCGCTGCTTAAATTATCTCTTCGCTAAATCCATTTCTCTAGAGCAGTCGAAGTGCGGTACAGAGCCATCGACCATCTATGCCCTCAGCACGGATAACGAGCGCCCTGATACGTTCGCCATATCTGACAGTGATTACTGATTCGCAGATTCCATCGAGGGGAGCCTCTTGGTGAATCTTTCGTATTCTGCCAATCTCATCTGTTGTTCCAGCTAAAGATGCGAGGCGGAGAAAGATCACTCTGTGGCACCGAGCCGCTAGTTGAGCAGGAGTTCTTCGCCCGGCAAGAATCTCCAAGAGATTTGTTGCAAAGCTCATCGTCCATAGCCGAATATCAGGAAGCTCAGTCGCCGATGTAGGCAGAGGTCGATCATCATCATCGAAGAGCTCGCCAAATGTCGATGGGGTTGTATAGAGAAGCGCCTCTTGGGGTTTCTGCTCTTCAATCGAATCTGGAAATAAATCTAAAGTGGGATGGCTCCACAAATCACGGGAAGTTGAGCTTGAAATTAGGCGAATCGTCTCGGGCTGATTAATTGTTCTCATTGCACCATATTTGCCAAGGCGCTTCTCCCTGACATCGGCGAAAACTCCTAAAAATACTCATACCTTTGTATGACTGTGGAGAGCGTACTTTTTCTTAGAGAGAAGTAACTACTTTCTAGCCATGTCGAATCTACCCTCTCAGAAAAGCCAGCAACGCCTCGTCATAGCAGGGGCTCTCTTCTTCACCTCGATCCTTGCTTCATTTCTTATCTCTTACCTGTCACAGAGCGGTGCACATTATTGGGTAGTCACACACCCGGTATCTCGCGGAGTCCAGATTGAGGCAAGCGACCTTGCTCTGGTTAAAGTCACGATCGGAACAGGCGTGCAGGGATATTTAAGTTCGCAAGAGAATCCAATTGGTTCGATCACAAAGCGAAACTTGAGAGGAGGCGAACTCATCAATAGCGGCGATCTCAGCACTGACTCGGGAGATCTCACGTCAGAGAGCCTCTCTATCTCAATCAGGACATCTGATATTTCGCCCACGCTCTCCTCTGGATCTCTCGTATCTCTCTATCAAGTCCATGATGCTAGAAATGGTGAAGTTGTTCCTGAACCTCGTCGCATTCTCTCAGGAGTATTCGTGAAAGAGGTAAGCCGAAAGAGCGCAAACTTTGGCAGTGACTTATCGCTGACGCTCACTGTCAATCGCGACGATGTTTCAACTCTCTTGAGCGCAACATCGAGTGGGCGAATCGTTGTGGTATCAAGCAATGGCTGATGAAGAGCGAATTGCGATCACCGCTATCCGAGATATGAATCAGGAAGGATTCATCGCCGCTTCGCTTCAGCGAAGTGGCTGGAAAGTTATATATCGCGCCACTTCTCCAGCCGTTCTCCAGGAGAGATTGCCCGAATTTCCAAGCGCCCTCGTCCTCAGCTCTGATGATTTTGGCTATTTCGAAGTGGATCAATCAAATAGATTAATTGAGTTGAGGGGAAGGTCTCAGCCATCCGGGAGCCAATCTCAATTAGATCCAAGGAGCGATTTTGAAGTAGAAGAAATTATTCGTTCCCACGCTACCTCCACCATTTCAACTCACATCCCTGCCACGACTGCAAAGGTAACGACGGTGGCATCGATTGGTGGACGCTCAGGAGCGACGAGTATTGCCATCGCATCTGCTGATTATCTCTCGCAGAGAGGGTCATCACTACTTCTCGTAGAGGGAAATCGGCTCTCTCCAAGAATCGCATATCACTTCCAGATACATAACATTCGAGATGAAATTGCAAGAACCCAATATGGATTCTCAATTAGTGAAGCGACAGATCTTGAAAGCCTCCACTCTTTTGCGCATGAGGCAGATAACTTTGATGAGATTGTTCTCGACCTAGGTTCGGCGACTATGGCACAAGTGGGAGGAAGAAGAGCTGAGGATCTCCTGGGATCCTGGAGCAATAACTCTCGAGCAAGAATTCTTCTGACTGCTCGAGATGATGAGAAGTCAAAGGGCGAAATCTCTCAATTTGTGCTGAGAGAGCAATCACTGAGGCAGGTTCTCGATCTCACCGTGATTCTGCTTCCTTCAAAGCTCCTCAATAGGCGAGAACGGAGGAAGTTGATTGATGAGAGGTCGGATATCTACGGTGTTCCGGTCGAGGTAATAAGCAGAGATCCCCGCGCAATTGAGAAGATGGAGCTCGCTCACTCGACTTTGACCTTCACCTCTCCCAAAAGCCAGCTTCTTAGAGATATTGCGCCCCATCTCGAGAGAGGGCGATATTCTTAATCCATGCGCGTATACCTAGGAACAACTGCAGATGAGCTTCAAGAATTTCTGCGGGAAGGGACTCTCGATATCCCCGAGGTTTATGCACCCACGCCAATCTATAGCTCCACCCATCCAGATATGGATGAGGAAGAAATCGAATACTCACTATCAATTCTCGCTGCTGAGGATGCTCTTGACTTCCTCGATGACCAATCTGGTGCAGCCATAGTTATTGCACTTGAAGTTGTTGAAGAGCAATTAGGTGCATTTGATGAGATCAGCGCTGAACTCCTCGCTCCACTCAATTGGTCAACGGTCGAAGCGGTATTTCTTGTGGGTGAAGATGCCGAAGATCTCACCTGGTTTGCACCACAGGAAGCAGCACTCAGCATCTCTGAGTGGTTAAAGCAATAGCGATATGGCATCTATCGAGGAGTACATAGAGGGAAGAACGCCATCTTCTCCCGAAGAGATCCACACTTTGCGCGAACTCGTGGCAGATTGGCAGCTCCTCTCTGATCTCTCATTTGCAGATTTGATTCTCTGGATTCCAATGCGTAGAGATGAAGCCAGTTGGCCGACTGGATATATCGCGGTTGCACATATTCGCCCCACCACCGCTGCCACAGTCTTTGCCAATGATGTGATCGGCGATGAAATTAGTTGGGGAGAGCGCTTCTATATCGACCAAGCGCTATCGCATGGTGAGATTGTAAGAAATACCGAACCGCAATTGCTCGGTGATGTGATGATAAAAGAAGAGACGATTCCCGTAATCATGGGAGAGAAAGTAATTGCGGTAATTTCTCGCCACCGAAACTCAGATTTAATGCGCCAGCCATCTCGACTGGAACTCAACTATCGAGAGATTGCACATGAGCTCTATCGCATGGTGGCAGAGGGAAATTTCCCTTATCGCAATGCAGGCTCACTCTTCGATCCAACTCCTCGAGTGGGAGATGGTCTGATTCGAATCGATGTAAATGGCGCTGTGAGTTATGCAAGCCCAAATGCGCGCTCTGCATTTAGCCGTATGGGTTGGACAAATGAGTTAGAGGGTTATCTCCTCGGTGAGATTGCCGAGAAGGTATCTCGCGAGAAGAGCGATGCCCGCGAAGAAGCCCTTGTCACTAGTTTGAGCGGTCGGTCACTGCGGCGCGTTGAGGTAGAAAATGTTGGCGGGGTAATCGACCTGATTGTGCTGCCAATTATTGCCGGCGCCAATCGAATCGGCGCAATTGTTCTGCTCAACAATGTCACCGAGCTCCGTCGCCGAGAGCGCGAACTTGTGACAAAGGATGCGACTATTCGAGAGATTCACCATCGAGTGAAGAACAACTTACAGACGGTCTCTGCGCTCCTACGCTTGCAAGCCCGACGTATTGATGATCCAGGTGCGAGCCAAGCGCTCAATGAAGCGGTGCGACGTATTGCATCAATTGCGCTGGTACATGAAACGCTCTCCAGCAGCGCCGAGTCATCTGTTGCATTTGACGATGTCCTCGATCGTCTAGTCAACCATGCTCTCGAGCTCACACCGCGAATGAATGAACTCAATATCTCGCGAAGCGGCTCTGTCGGAGAACTCGAATCTCGACTAGCAACCCCACTTGCTTTAGTAATCACAGAGCTTATCTATAACTCGCTCGAACATGGCCTTGCCAGTGAGGGAAGTAAGCTCGATATCTCAATTCTTCGAAGAGATAAATCGGTCGTTGTCACGATCTCTGATGATGGAGTTGGCTTGCCCGAAGGTTTTACCTTGGCTGAGTCGTCGAATCTAGGACTTCAGATTGTGCGCACATTGACAGAGAATGAGTTGCGTGGAAATTTGGTTCTTGAATCAGATAGAGAAGAGACCAGAGCAATTCTGGAATTTCCGATTAATTAATTATTTAAACCGTTATCCATCAAACGAGCACGATTACGTGCTGCGCGACGCTTGAGGGCGCGACGCTCATCTTCAGAGAGGCCGCCCCAGACTCCGGCATCTTGCCCTGATTCGAGCGCCCATGCCAGGCAGGCATCTTTAACGATGCAGCGGTTACAGACCTTCTTCGCCTCTTCGATCTGCGTGATTGCAGGTCCGGTATTTCCGACTGGAAAGAAGAGCTCTGGATCTTCATCACGGCAGGCAGATTGATGTCTCCAATCCATGGGGAAGCTCCTTTACTGCGAAAATCTGAAATGCTCGCGATGTGCGAGAGGGTAATTCTCCCTGTTTGAGCGCCCTTAAACAAGGATGTAGCGGAAAAAAGATCTCAATCTCAAGTGATTTATCTCGCGCTTGAATTCTGTGCCCCCGACAGGATTCGAACCTGTGCTCCTGCCTCCGGAGGGCAGTGCTCTATCCCCTGAGCTACGGGGGCTCATTCGTCAATTGGCCAATCTACA
>JBDLWK010000026.1:0-9760 GCA_039804335.1 Actinomycetota bacterium | reverse complement strand
GTAGAAGTTGATTACAACTTAGCCGGTAATGGAAAGGCGCAGATCTTAAAGACTGCCGGTTCTATCAAGCTCGTTGCGCAGAAGAACGGCCCCGTCCTTGGTATCCATATGGTCGGAGCACGTGTCGGTGAACTTCTCGCTGAGGCACAATTGATCTTTAACTGGGAGGCAACTGCAGACGATGTAGCTCCTCTCATCCATGCACACCCAACAATGTCCGAGGCGATGGGTGAGGCTCATATGGCTCTCGCTGGCAAGCCACTTCACGCACACGGTTAATCGAAGGTTAATAGGAGATAGAGATGACATTTTCAGTAACGATGCCAGCACTTGGTGAATCAGTTAGCGAAGGAACGGTCACACGTTGGCTTAAGGCAGAGGGCGATCACATCGCTGTCGATGAACCGCTCCTCGAAGTTTCAACTGACAAGGTAGATACAGAGATTCCATCTCCTGTTGCTGGTGTATTGCAGAAGATTGTTGTTGGCGTAGACCAGACCGTGCCAGTTGGCGCAGAGCTTGCGATCATTGCAGATAGCGCCGGTGCTACAGCGCCAGCACCTGCTGCAGCTGCTCCTACTCCCCCTCCAGCACCGGTTGCCCCTGTTGTCGTTGAGACACCAGCTCCTGTTGCACCGCCAGTTGTAGAAACACCTGCGCCAGCTGCTGCGCCAGCTGCTGCGCCAGCTGCATCTTCCTCAGCAGGCACAGTCATCACAATGCCTGCGCTCGGTGAATCAGTATCTGAAGGAACAGTTACACGTTGGCTCAAGGGCGTCGGTGACACCATTGCAGTGGATGAGGCGCTCCTAGAAGTTTCAACTGACAAGGTTGATACAGAGATCCCTTCACCAGTTGCTGGAACAATTCTTGCAATTGATGTTCCGGTAGATACAACTGTTCCTGTTGGCGCACGTCTTGCACTCATCGGCGCAGCCGGTGGTGCAGTGGCTCCAACTCCAGCTCCTGCAGCTCCTGCACCTGTTGCCGCAGCACCAGTGTCCGAGCCAGTGATTTCCGCTCCTGTGGCACAGGTTCCAGCTCAGCCAGTGACTCCGGTAGTCGCGTCCGTAACGTCTGCACCTGCAGCATCCATTTCGCAGCCAGCTGATGCATATGTGACACCGATTGTTCGCAAGCTTGCCAATGATCTTGGCGTCAACCTCGCCTCTGTACAGGGAACAGGAATCGGCGGACGTATTCGTCGTGAAGATGTAGAGGCTGCCGCACCACGTGCAGCAGCTCCAGTTGCAGCAGCTCCAGCAGTACAAGCACCTCGCGCAGCAGCTCCAGTTGTTGCAGCTTCTCCACTTCGCGGAACCACAGTGACAATGTCACGACTTCGCAAGGTGATTGCAGCCCGCATGGTGGAATCTCTTCAGGTTTCTGCTCAACTCACAACCGTTATCGAAGTTGATGTCACAAAGATTGCACGTCTTCGTGATCGCTCCAAGGCAACATTTGAGGCACGTGAAGGCGTCAAGCTCTCATTCCTTCCATTCTTTGCCGTTGCAGCATGTGAAGCTTTGAAGCAGCACCCTGTACTTAACTCATCTGTTGAAGGCGATCAGATCATTTATCATGGTGCAGAGCACCTCGGTATTGCCGTCGATACCGAGCGCGGCCTCCTTGTTCCAGTAATTCACAACGCTGGTGATCTCAATATGGGTGGCGTTGCTCGCAAGATTGCAGATCTCGCAGCGCGCACGCGCGATAACAAGGTAACTCCTGATGAACTCGGTGGCGGAACATTTACATTGACCAATACCGGCTCACGTGGAGCTCTCTTTGATACGCCAATCATCAATCAGCCACAGGTTGCAATCCTCGGTCTTGGTGCTGTTGTAAAGCGCCCAATGGTTGTAAAGGGCGATGACGGCGGTGAGTCAATTGCGATCCGTTCAATGGTCTATCTCGGTCTCTCATATGACCACCGTGTTGTAGATGGTGCAGATGCTGCTCGCTTCCTTGTTACGCTCAAAGAGCGTCTAGAGGGCGGCGCATTCGAATCTGACTTGGGTCTCTAATTTGAGTACTCCACAACGCATCGCAATCACCGGTGCCTCAGGTCTCATTGGTTCAGCCCTTGTAGGTCATCTCAAGAGTGAAGGGCATACCGTCCAGCGATTAGTTCGACGTGCACCTGTCTCTCCCGATGAAGTTCAGTGGGATCCCATTACAGGGTATGTAGATCTTGAAGCTCTTCGTGGCGTCGATGCAATCATCCACTTAGCTGGCGCTGGCGTCGGCGATAAGCGCTGGAATAAGAAGTACAAGGCAGAGATTCTTAACTCTCGTTTATTTGGAACGACCACTATCGCCCAGGCGGTAACAGAGTTAAAGCCATCTGTATTTATCTCAGCTAGCGCAATTGGTTGGTATGGCGAATCAGGCAATCGCGCCGTTGTTGAATCCGATAAGTGCGGAGATGATTTTCTTGCAGCAGTCTGTCGCGAATGGGAAGGTGCTGCTGACTTAGCTCAGAACACTCGCACAGTAAAGATTCGTACCGGGCTCGTACTCGATCCCACTGGTGGAGCGCTCGGGAAGATGCTTCCACTCTTCCGCTTTGGTCTTGGCGGCAAGATGGGTAACGGTAAGCAATGGTGGTCTTGGATCACTCTCCACGATCTCATCCGTTCGATTTCATTCATTCTCGATCACGAGATCTCAGGTCCAGTTAACCTCACTGCACCAAATCCAGTTACCAATCAGGAATTTACATCTGCCCTTGCACGTGCAATGCATCGACCTGCACTATTTCCAGCACCTGCAATTGCGCTCAAGGTTGCACTCGGCGGATTCTCGAGTGAGATTCTTGGCTCTAAGAAGGTCATGCCACAGGCGCTTACCGATGCTGGCTTTGAATGGGATTACCCGCATATCACTAGCGCATTGACCGCGCTAGTGAGCGAGTGACTCCATCGCAGCTAAGCGACCCGATAACAGCGCTCCATTCTGCGATCCTGCCGTCAAGTAATCCCCTGCGATAAATACATTTTCGCTAACACGCGCAGATGTTATTCCGCGCGCTCCTGGGCGGAAAATCGGAAGTGAATCTTTGACTTCATATCTCTTCACAAGAGAGAACTCGCTCGGCGCTATATTCCAAAACTTAGCTATCTCATTGAGAGCTGCAGCGTCATCGAGCGCCACCAATGAAGTTGAAGAAATCAGAGTTCTATCTTCTGGCGCATATTGAGCAACCACATTACTGAGCGCTATCGAATTTACGATTGGGTTAGCAGTGCTGGTTACTCGAAGGCGCCTTGAGCTAACAAGACCGGCTGGAATCGAGTGATACCAAGTAAAACTTGTGGCGTGCTCTGGCGAATCAGAATTACCAAGAAGGTCAGCGGCGGTTGCTGCACTTGTGGCCACGATTACTTTCTTGCCTGAAAATTCGGCGATGGAAGTAACTGGTGAGTTGAGGTGAACATTCTCGATTCTCGCGCCGAGTGCAGAGCTAAGCGCTCCTACCCCGGCCGCAGGTAGGCCCGAATCTCCCACCACGAAACTCTTGATGATCTCTCGGCCATAAGAGCTATCTATATTTTCAAGTTCAGTCAGGAATACCCCTCGCAGGAATGGCTTGAGTAGATTCTCATAGAAATCACCTGTGCCAGATGCCAAGAGCGCATCACGTAGTGAGATACCGCCATTTGGCTTATCCCCCAAGAATTTCAATACCGCTAATTTCTCACCAAGTGAACCGAGTGGTGATCGCAAAGCCTGCAGAGGATGAAGTCGTGGGTCGCCGATTGCGGAGATGCCGAAGGGGGTGACAACATCGACTGTTCTATCTGCCTTGCAGAAATCAATCTCTGCAATAACTTCGAGTCGTTTGAGTTCAGAGTAGCCCGAATTAATCAGTTGGAATCCGCGATCGAGGATGTAGCCATCGATGTAATCCGAACGAACTCGACCTCCCAGGTCATCCGATGCTTCATAAAGTTCAACGGATTCTCCAGCGTTTTGCAGGGTTAACGCAGCGCTAATTCCTGCAAGACCGCCACCAATAACTACATACGACATCTGGGATTACTTGTTCTGAAGTTTTGATGGCCACCAGATCTTTGGACCGATCTCATGGACGAGAGCTGGCACAAGAATCGAACGAACGATGATGGTGTCTAGCAGTACGCCGAAACCAACAGCGAAACCAAGCTGAGCTAGAGGAACAAGTGGCAACAATCCAAGAACCGCGAAAGTTGCAGCTAAGACGATACCTGCAGATGTAATGACGGCACCGGTAACTGTCACGCCCTTGATCACGCCAGCACGAGTGCCGAGTTTGGCTGACTCTTCACGAACACGGGTCATCAAGAAGATGTTGTAATCGATTCCGAGAGCTACGAGGAAGATAAAGGCGAATAGTGGGAATGATGTATCTCCGCCTTCAAAGCCGAAGATGTGATTGAAGACCAACGCACAGACTCCGAGAGTTGCAAAGTATGAGAGTACTACCGTTCCAAGCAGCACCACAGCGCTCAGGATGCTTCGGAGTAGAAGTCCGAGAATGATTGTGATGACAAATAGAATGATTGGAATAATCGTTCTATTGTCGCGGTCATTAGCGGTACGAACATCGAAGTAGGTTGCTGATGTACCACCGACAAGAGCAGTTGGATCGGCGCTCTTCGCAGCCTCGCGAATTGGGGTGACATATTCGCCGGCCTCGACGCTATCTGGAGCTTGATCGAGGGTTGCATTGATAATTACCTTGCCGCCAACAACCTTGACGTTCTGCGTCATGGGATCAACTGCATAGACAACCTCTGAGACTCCATCAACCTTGCTCACTGCAGCAATTACTGCATCCGCTTTACCTTGTGAGACGACAATCTGTGTTGGGTCGCCTTCACCACCTGGGAAGTGCGTAAGCAAGAGCTTCTGTCCAACAACGGATTCAGGCTTTCCGGTAAATGAATCAACTGTGCCAAGACCATCAGCCTTGAGCGTTGTCGAGTTAAATGCAAATGCAAGAAGCACGACGCTAGTGATGACCCATGCCTTACGAGGATTGCGTCCGATTGCATTTGAAACCTTCGACCATGTGCCAGCTAGAACGCGATCATCGCCATCATTGAGCGGCTTCCGCGGCCAGAAGATCCAGCGACCAAAGAGAACAAGTAGAGCTGGCAGCAAAGTAAGAATCGTAATTACGGAGACGACGATTCCGATTGCACCGATAGGACCAAGGCTTGCAGTGTTGGTCAACTGGCTAAAGAGCAACATCATCAATGAAATTGCAACTGTTGCACCAGATGCCAAGATTGGCTCCCAGACTCCCTTATAGGCAGCCCGCATCGCATCAAAACGGTTCTCATGGAGGTGAAGCTCTTCGCGATAGCGCGCAATCAGAAGGAGCGCGTAATCTGTTGCGGCACCGATAACGAGAACGGAGAGAATTCCTTGTGATTGACCATCTACATCGATGATGTCTTCCTTAGCGAGGAGATAGATGATTCCGCCTGCTGTCGAGAGGGCGAAGAGTGAAGTCAAAAGCGGAATAATCCACAATACTGGTGATCGATAAACAACAATCAAAATGATTGCAACGACAGCAAGCGTCGTCAAAAGAAGAGTTGAATCGAGAGTTCCGAAAGCTTCAAAGAGATCGCCAAGTAATCCACCTGGGCCCGTCACATAAGGCGTTAGACCTTGAGCCTTCGCAACTGGAGCTATATCTTCGCGAAGGGCTTCTACAACTGCCGGTAGAACAGGCTTCTCATTTGGAAGAAGTTCAGCGATAGATTCGCCGTTGAGTGGAATGTTTACAAGAATCGCCTTGCCATCCTGGGATGGGAATGCAGAGATGGGCTCTCCCTTAACGAGGTAGTCGCCAATCTTCGCCGATGTGCCATCGAGAGTCAGCTGCCCAACAGATGCCAGGTGCGCGTTGACGGCACCGATAGCAGCTGGTGTTGCTTCACCTTCGAGAAGAATTAAAGTTGGGAAGTTGAATGAGGCATCGCCGGCAAATTTCGCAATCTCATCGGCTGCCAAGGTCGCCTCTGCGCCCTTAGGTAGGAATGAGGAGTTGTTATTCTCTTGGACGCTGGTGAGCTTGCCAAAGAGAGGTCCAAATATGCCGGTGATCAAAAACCAGGCGATAACGACCAAAACAGCGACGGAAACAGGCTTCTTATTCTTGATTAGCATGGGCGGAATCTTACCTTTAGGCTTACCGGGTGCCTGCTATCGACTCCCCTGCCTTAGCCCTTCAGCGAAGCGGCTTAGTCGAATATGAGGATGCCCTTGCGATTCAACGGAGCATCCATGGCGAAGTAGCTGCGGGAACTCGTACCAATACCTTAATCCTGCTAGAACACCCATCTATCTACACCGCAGGAAAGCGAACATTGGATGAAGAGCGGCCAGGAAATGGCGCCAAAGTTCTCGATGTCGATCGCGGTGGAAAGATCACATGGCATGGACCTGGTCAGCTGGTGGGTTACCCAATTGTTCGTCTCAGCAACCCACATGAGCTTGTCGGATTCGTTCGAGAGATCGAGAGCGGCCTAATCGGAGTCTGTAAAGAGTTTGGCATCACCGGTGTTCGCGTCGCTGGACGCTCTGGCGTCTGGGTAGTTGATGAAAGGGGCGAGCGAAAGGTTGCAGCAATAGGCATTCGCGTAGCTTCTGGGACCTCAATGCATGGCTTTGCGCTTAATGTAAATCCCGATCTCTCAGCCTTTGATGCGATCGTCCCCTGTGGAATCTCTGATGCTGCCGTAACATCGCTCCAGAATGAACTACATCGTTCCATCACTATTGAAGAAGTAACCCCCGTGGTTGAGAAGTATCTCTATGAAGCACTAACAAAGGTGAGCGCATGACAATCGCACCAGATGGTCGCAAGTTACTTCGTATCGAGGCTCGTAATGCCGAGACTCCGATTGAGCGAAAGCCAGAGTGGATTAAGACTCGCGCCAACATGGGACCTGAGTACACACGCCTACGTACGCTGGTAAAGACCGAATCGCTCCACACTGTCTGCCAAGAAGCAGCCTGTCCAAATATCTTCGAATGCTGGGAAGATAAAGAAGCTACCTTCCTTATCGGCGGTGATCGTTGTACGCGCCGTTGCGACTTCTGCAATATCGATACCGGCAAGCCAGAGGAACTCGATCGTGACGAACCACGTCGCGTTGCAGAGTCTGTTCAATCGATGGGGTTGAAATATGCAACTATCACCGGTGTAACTCGCGACGATCTTGAAGATGAAGGTGCATGGCTCTACGCCGAAACTATTCGCAAGGTACATGAACTCAACCCAGGCACCGGCGTTGAAATGTTGGCGCCAGATTTCAGCGGAAAGCCAGAGCTACTCAATCAAGTCTTTGACTCTCGCCCAGAAGTTTTTGCACATAACCTCGAAACAGTTCCACGTATCTTTAAGCGAATCCGTCCTGCTTTCTCGTATGAGCGATCACTTAATGTCATTACCCAAGCTCGTGAATATGGCTTGATTACCAAATCCAATTTGATTCTTGGAATGGGCGAAGAGATCTCTGAGGTCGTGCAAGCGCTCGAAGACCTTCACGCCGCTGGCTGTGACCTCATCACAATCACCCAATACTTACGCCCAACAAATAAGCACCATCCAGTCGAGCGCTGGGTAAAGCCGGATGAATTCGTAAATCTGGCGAAGAAGGCGGAAGAAATCGGCTTCAGCGGCGTCATGAGCGGTCCGCTTGTTCGCTCTTCCTATCGCGCCGGACGCCTCTACAAGCAGGCACAGGAAAAGCGCGCCCTCAATGGCTGAACTCGTCTATCCCCCGGTCATTCGGGCAGTTAAAACTTTCTGGAGAGCGTTGGATCTGAAATTTGATTTTCAAGGTCAAGAACATCTTCCTGATGAAAACCATGGTGGCGCGGTTCTAGCGATGAATCACATTAGCTATCTTGATTTTGCTTTAGTCGGAACCGCAGCGCTTCCCATGAAACGTTACGTTCGCTTTATGGCGAAGAAGGAAATCTTTGATAATAAATTTGCTGGTCCGTTGATGCGCGGTATGCACCACATCAACGTTGATCGCTCTAATGGCTCAGCCTCTTTCGTCGCAGCGCTGCGCGCCCTTCGAGATGGGGAAATCGTAGGCATCTTTCCCGAAGGGACAATCTCTGTCTCCTTTGAGATAAAAGAGTTAAAGAGTGGGGCTGTTCGTCTGGCACAAGGTGCCGGTGTTCCAGTTATTCCAACCATCATCTGGGGTTCGCAGCGACTCTGGACTAAGAAGGTAAAGCGCAACCTGCGCCAACGCGGAGTACCTATCTCTGTCTCATTTGGTGAGCCAATCTTCTTTGAAAAAGATAGCGATGTTGATGCGGGTGAGGCGCTCCTTCGCGCAGCCATGCTGAAGATGCTCCACGAAGTCCAGGAAAAGTATCCGGATTCACATCAAGGTCAGCGCTGGGCGCCGGTTCGTCTTGGTGGTACTGCACCTGCTCCCCTAAACTAACGGACATGGCTAAGAATAAAGAAGATAAGGTCAAGACCAAGCGTTTCAAGGAATTCCGTGATGCCTATGCAATCACTAAATCGGTAAAGCCTTGGATTGGCCTCTTGCTTGCAGGTGTAGTTATCGGAGTAGTCGCTATCGCTTCTGCAATCGGAGTCGTGACAGACCATCCAATCTATGCCGGGGTCCTCGGTCTTCTTACCTCGATCATCATTGCACTCGTAATCTTTACTCGTATCGCCGGCTCTGCAGCTTATGCATCTATTGAGGGACAGATCGGTGCAGGTGCTTCAGTGTTGATGGCTATCCGTAAAGGTTGGACAACAACTCCTGCAGTTGCAGTCAATCGCAACCAAGATATGGTCCACCGTAGCGTTGGTCGCGCCGGTATCGTTCTTACCGGTGAAGGTAGCCAAGCTGTGCGTCAGATGATCGCCGATGAGCGCAAGAAGTCTGAGCGCTTTGCACCAGGTGCGCCAATCACAGAGATTGTTATCGGAGATGGCCCAGGCCAGGTTCCATTGAAGAAGTTGCAGAAACATATGGCGAAGCTTCCAAAGAAGCTCTCTGCTCATCAGATGCGCGAGCTACGTATGCGCCTCAAGGCAGTTGGTGGAATGTCACTACCGATTCCTAAAGGCCCTATGCCTAAGGGCATCAAGGTTAAGTAATCTCTTTATCGTCGAATTAAGACGGTATTTGATAAGCGCTCATTTACTCCGCGCCCATTTTCATCGAAGGTTATTGCGGTCACGATGATGATCATCAGCACGGTACGAATCAGCGCCTGAACCGGCGAAGCTGTTCCTCCATCGCTAAATCGAACTACTTTGAGGCCGACCAATCTGTGGCCAAATGATGACCCTCCAAAACTGACCAAGATCAGATATTCAAGGGCCATGACCAGTAGGACGGTTCCGCCGACTCCACGGCTGCGCTCCAAGAAGTCTCCCCCACCTGCGAAGAAACCAAGGGTGATGGCATAGGCGGCGAGCCAATCGAGGGCAATTCCGAGCATGCGGCGGCCCTGGCTTATGCGTGGATACATGTGGCTAGCCTACCTAGATGAGACGTCCTGGTCGATTTATTCACGAGATTTGTTACATAGGCGTAACACTGAAAATAGCCGTTGTAACCCTGAAAGCCTTAGGCTCTGCCTCATAGAAATGCTCAAAGTCGAGCCTTTCGACTAACGCAAACTTTTGCGCGACTTATTGGGAGTCCCACTTATGTTTAAGAACTCAAGCGAGATCTTTGCCTATATCAAGAAGGAAGACGTCAAGCTTATTGAT
>JBDLWK010000025.1:0-9909 GCA_039804335.1 Actinomycetota bacterium | reverse complement strand
AATTGTTGATTTGTGTAAATCATTAGCGAGTGAGCTTTCGGTATGTCGCACGGTGTGGACGAGCAGCATCTGCACCGAGGCGAGAGATCTTGTTCTCCTCATATGATTCGAAGTTTCCTTCAAACCAGAACCACTTTGAATCACCTTCATAGGCCAAGATGTGTGTTGCAACGCGGTCCAAGAACCAACGATCGTGAGAGATCACTACTGCGCAACCAGGAAATTCGAGGAGTGCATTTTCAAGCGAGCCAAGTGTTTCAACATCGAGGTCGTTCGTTGGCTCATCGAGGAGCAAGAGGTTTCCACCTTGCTTCAATGTGAGTGCAAGGTTCAAACGGTTGCGCTCTCCACCAGAGAGGACTCCCGCTGGCTTCTGCTGGTCTGGACCTTTAAAACCAAATGCTGCCACGTAGGCACGTGATGGCATTTCAACTTGTCCGACCTTGATGTAATCAAGGCCATCGGAGACCACTTCCCACAATGACTTCTTAGGGTCGATTCCCCCACGTGACTGATCGACATAGGAAATCTTGACCGTCTCACCGATCTTTACATTGCCTGAATCAGCAGGCTCGAGGCCAAGGATTGTCTTAAAGAGCGTTGTCTTACCGGCTCCGTTAGGTCCGATGACTCCAACGATTCCGTTACGTGGCAAGGTAAATGAGAGATCATCGATCAGAACGCGATCGCCAAATCCCTTAACAAGGTTTTCAACCTCAACAACAATATTTCCAAGACGTGGTCCAGGCGGAATCTGAATCTCTTCAAAGTCCAACTTACGCATCTTGTCAGCTTCTGCAGCCATCTCTTCATAACGTGCAAGACGAGCCTTTGACTTGGCCTGACGACCCTTTGCATTCTGGCGAACCCAATCGAGTTCTTCAGTCAGACGTTTGGCGCGCTTGGCATCTTTCTGTCCTTCAATCTTAAGACGAGCTGACTTTGTCTCAAGGTAAGTTGAGTAGTTACCCTCATACGGATATGCGCGACCACGGTCGAGTTCGAGAATCCACTCTGCGACATTATCCAAGAAGTATCTATCGTGAGTAATCGCTACGACTGTGCCTGGATACTTTGCAAGGTGTTGCTCGAGCCAGAGAACTGATTCAGCATCAAGGTGGTTGGTAGGCTCATCAAGGAGCAATAGATCTGGAGCTTCTAGGAGCAACTTACAGAGCGCTACGCGACGCTTCTCTCCACCAGATAGAACCTTTACATCGGCATCTCCTGGTGGGCAGCGAAGTGCATCCATCGCCTGCTCGAGTTGTGAATCGAGCTCCCATGCATTTCGGTGATCGAGCTGTTCTTGGAGTTCGCCCATCTCTGCCAATAGCTTGTCGTAATCAGCATCTGGATTTGCCATCTCTTCTGAGATCTCATTGAAGCGGCGAACCATCTCCATTGTCTCAGCGACACCTTCTTGTACGTTTTCAAGAACTGTCTTCTCTTCATTGAGCTTTGGCTCCTGCATCAAGATGCCAACTGTGTAACCAGGTGAAAGGTATGCCTCACCGTTGGAAGGTTGCTGGAGTCCGGCCATGATCTGCAAGACGGTCGACTTACCGGCACCGTTAGGGCCTACAACACCAATCTTTGCCCCAGGAAGGAACATCAGGGTTACGTCGTCGAGAATTACCTTCTCACCATGCGCTTTACGCGCCTTCTTCATCGTATAAATGAACTCAGCCATAGTGGTAAACCTTACTGGGTACAATTACTCCGTACGAAACACACCAACGATTTATCGGTGTGAGATGCGCCTGTAGCTCAGTCGGATAGAGCACCCGCCTTCTAAGCGGGTTGTCGCTGGTTCGATTCCAGCCAGGCGCGCAATTGATCGAGAGGTAAAACAAGACCGGCTGGCTCCCATCAGGGAACCAGCCGGTCTTTACTCTTGGAGGAGTTTTACTAATTAACCAATCTTTGCAACGAGTGCGAGTGACTTCTTGAGGAAGTCGCCATCGATTACTGAGAAGCCGAGGGCATCTCCTGCATCACGAGCACACTTAGGTGCAAGGATGAACTCTGCGAATGACTTGACTGCAGCTCCTGTTGCCTTATCTGAGTACTTTGTATCAGCTAAGAGGTAAGAAACGATACCGAGTGGGTATGCACCCTTCTCTGATGTCTTGTAATCAAATGTGAGGTAACCAGATGCATCTTGTGACGCCTGTGCAAGGAATGCACTTACGCCTGTTGAATCTGGAGCAACTGATGCGCCAGCTGGGTTGATTACGTTAGCAACCTTAAGCTTATTTGCCTTTGCATAGTTCACTTCTGCATAGGTGATTGAGTAAGGTGTCTTACCAGCCTGCTGTGCAACACCAGATGAAGATGATGCACCAACAATACGACCGAGGTTTGCGATGTCGTTGATGTTGCCTGGGAATGAATCCTTGAATGTACCGCTCTTCGCCTTTGTCCATACAGATGGAGCTGACTTGTTGAGGTAGTTAGTGAAGTTCTCAGATGTGCCTGAGTTATCTGAACGGTAGACAACCTGGATCTTCTTTGCAGGCAAGATGACCTTGCTTGTTACAGTCTGAGTACGAAGAACAATTGGATCTCCAGCCTTGTTCTTCTTGAGTGAGCCGTCACCGTTCTTTGAGTAAATGATCTTTGTTGTTGTGCGGTTGTTATCGGCTTCAATTGCTGGGTCATTCCACATTGTGATCTGTCCACCGAAGATCTTCGCAATTGTCTCTGCTGAGAACTGAAGTGTCTTTGAGTTTGGAACGTTGTGAAGAATTGCGATTGGTGCAGCTACTGCTGGCACGTGAATGATTGATGCGCGCTTTGAAGATGATGTGTGTGGGGCATCTGTGAACCAGAAATCGCCAACACCCTTATCGGAGTTTGAGCGACCAGCACCTGAACCTGATGCTGCATATGTATATGTATGTGAAGTAGCTGCTGCAAATGGAGCCTTGCAAGCTTCGATCAAGAGCGCTGGGAATGATGCGCCTGAACCCTGAAGATTAGCTGCATGTGCAGGTGTTGTTGCTACCAAGCCAAACGCGAGTGCAATTGTTGCAACTTTCGCGAGCTTTGAAACTCTCATGTATTTCCCCTTAGGTAATTGGTTTTACTTACGAGATAAACCTATGTAAGCCAAGTAAATCAATTACCCCTTATCGGGAAACGTTCACCAACTGTTAGGTGAACAATTGGTGCCGGCAAATCCGCGATAATTAGCCGAATCGGCCGGTGACGTAATCCTCTGTGCGCTTATCCTTCGGGCGGGAGAAGATCTCTGTCGTTGGCGCAACCTCGACCATTTGACCAGGACCGCCGTCAGATAGGAAGAATGCGGTGTAGTCAGAGACTCGTGCCGCTTGCTGCATATTGTGAGTAACGATAACGATAGTCATCGTCTCTGAGAGCTGGCGAATAGTTTCTTCAATACGAAGTGTTGATCCTGGATCGAGGGCTGAACAAGGCTCATCCATCAAAAGTACTTGAGGCTTTACTGCAAGGGCGCGAGCGATACAGAGACGCTGCTGCTGGCCACCAGAGAGCGAGCCACCGTGGGCACTGAGGCGATCCTTTACTTCCTTCCAGAGGCCTGCACGCTCGAGACACTCTTCGAGGAGGTCATCCTTATTTTCGACCTTGAGTTGAGCAAGCTTTAGGCCAGAGAGAACATTCTCGCCAATTGTCATCGATGGGAATGGGTTTGGCTTCTGAAAGACCATACCGATTTGAAGGCGAATCTTTGTTACATCAACACCTGGCGCGTATACATCCTTGCCGTCAAGGAGAACTTCTCCAGCCATCGCCGCAGATGGAATGAACTCATGCATGCGATTGAGTGTGCGAATAAATGTTGACTTGCCGCAACCTGACGGGCCGATAAGTGCTGTCACTGTACCCGGCGCAAAGTCGAGTGAGACATCTGCCAGTGCGTGGTGCTTGCCAAACCATGCGTGGATGCCACGTGCTTCAAGGCCTGTTCCTGCAGCGCGCAAACCAGGTATGCGTGGTGCGCTAGTTACATCAGAAAGTGCAGAAGTCATCGTGAGACCTTTCTAGTGCTTAAGAAACGTGCTGTTGTAAAGAGAAGGAGAACAAGGAGAACAAGAACTAAGAGACCAGCCCAGGCGCGAGTAATTGCTTCCTCTGAGCCGGCATTAAATGACTTCCAGATATAGAACGGGAGTGAGCCCATAGGGTCGTTAAATGGATTGCCATTGATGCGATCGCCGCCACCGGTGAGAAGAAGTAGTGGAGCTGTTTCTCCAGCAATGCGAGCAACGCCAAGGATCATCGCTGTAATCAAACCGCTCTTTGCTGCCGGAAGAACGATCATGGCAACGGTGCGCCACTGCGTGCCACCGAGAGCTGTACCAGCCTCACGCAGGTCTTGTGGGATGAGGTTAAGTACTTCCTCTGATGTTCGAGCAACAGTTGGAATCATCAAAATTGTCAGAGCAAGTGAACCCATCAAACCTGAATTAGCTTTCGTGATTGGGTAGATCACTGCAGAGAGAATGAATAGACCAGCCACAATTGATGGGACACCCGACATCGCCTGTACAAGGAATCGGATGGGGCGGGTGAACTTGCCCTTAATTTCGGTGAGGTAAAGCGCGGTCAGAATTCCGATCGGAACACTGAGAATAAGTGCAACGAAAACAAGAATGAGCGTTCCAAGAATTGCATGGAGTAATCCACCATTTGTTAAAGGGTCTGTCGGAGTCGCAAGAGACATATCGCTTGTGAAGATATTTAATTTGATGCCCTTGTAGCCCTTTTGAATGATCGTTGCCAAGATACTGAAGATTGGCAGCACTGTTAGAAGCGCTCCTCCGGCAATGATCACCTTTACTGCAGAATCTTTAGCGGTGGTTGCACCGTATTTGAAGAAACTCAAAGCTGCTGTCGCAACCGAGTACGAGATTAAGAAGAGTGCGAAGTAGGCGAGCTTTCCTTTGAGTTCTGTCACCTCAACAACTGCAAATGTAAATACTGCGGTGGCAAGGAAGATAAGTGCATCGCGAAGACGATCGCGCTTAGAGGCTTTCCAAGGAGCCATTGGCTTTACAGTGCTCATCGTCCAGACTTTCCTGTTCGCTTAATAATGATATCTGCCAGCGCATTGACGAGAAGAGTGAGTCCAAATAAGACAAGGCCAGCAGCCATCAGCGCCTTGATTTCGTATGGTGTGGCCTCGCCGAAGCGGAGAACAATAAGTGAGGCAACGTTTCCGCCGGCACCGAGTAGTACATGCCAATTAATCTGGAAAACGATGTTGAGAACTGTATAGACCGCAACAGTTTCACCCATCGCACGTCCCAAGCCAAGCATTGCACCGCCGATAACACCAGAGCGACCGTGTGGAATTACAACTGCCTTAATCATTGCCCAACGTGTTGCACCGAGCGCATATGCGGCTTGAATGCGATCGAGTGGCGCCTGTGAGAAAACTTCGCGTGAGACAGAAGTGATGATTGGAATGATCATGATGGCAAGAACCACGCCTGCAACAAATGGCGAGCGCGTGAAGATATATGGATTGACTTCAAAGAATGGAATCCATCCAAGGTACTTATTAAGTAACTTGCCCCAATATTCGGCGCTCGGCATTAGGACGAGGAAGCCCCAAATTCCAAAGAGGATAGATGGAAATGCAGCCATCATGTCGATGACAGTAACAAGGATCTTCTTCAGCCATTGTGGTGCATAAAAATTGAGGAAGAGCGACATCGCAACGGAGATAGGTAGCGCAATCACAACCGCAACAAATGCACAGAGGATTGTTCCGACCAACATTGCGCCGAGTCCGAAATTGCTATCGATTACGTTATTTGATTCGTCGTAACTGACAGTCCAGTCTGCGCCGGTAATAAATGAGAGACCTTCATTCCAGAGAATTTCAAAGCCTCTATATCCCAAGAAAGTTGTGATCAGGCCAAGGATTGCTAGAGATGAGAGGCCACCCGCGGTTACGACGCGACGGAAGATTCGATCAGAGCGACGGGGCTGCGTTGTAATTTCGCGCGGCGCAGGAGCTGTGGTCATGCGGAGCATCCTGCCCTTAACCACGGAAAATGAGGCGGATACTTGGTGAACAGAAGGTGAACGAGAGTTGAAACCTCCCCTCACCCAGTACGCTCGCCCCATGGCTGCAGAACTCCCTCATCTCGTCTGGATTGATTGCGAGATGACAGGTCTCTCGCTCGAAACCGATGCTTTGGTTGAGATCGCTGTCCTAGTAACAGATTCAGAGCTGAACATCCTTGGAGAGGGCATCGACCTCGTCATCCATGCCACCGAGGGTCAGATTGCTGGCATGAACGACTTTGTCCGCGAAATGCATACCTCATCCGGGCTCATCAATGAGATCCCCCATGGCATTGAGGCCGCTGAGGCCGAGAAGCAGATTCTCGAATACCTCGCATCCGTAGGAGTCGCTCCAGGTAAATCGCCTCTGGCCGGAAATTCAGTCTCAGTCGATCGCAACTTCATCGCCCGCGATATGAAGGCGCTCGCTGGATACCTTCACTATCGCACAATTGATGTATCAACGATTAAAGAGCTCTCTCGCCGCTGGTATCCCAAGGCTTACTTTGCAGCACCTGCAAAGACCGGCAATCACCGCGCTTTAGGCGATATTCGCGACTCAATCGATGAGTTGAAGTATTACCGGAGCGCTGTTTTCGCAGATAAAAGGAAGGTCACCAAGCCTTCAGGTAACCGGTTTCTTAATTTCGGTCCTTGGCGGGTAAAGTAACGCCCCTGCACAGCACATGGTGGGCGTAGCTCAGCTGGTAGAGCACTCGGTTGTGGTCCGAGATGTCGCGGGTTCGAGCCCCGTCGCTCACCCCAAGGTCTTTCTATTTTATTGAGCAGGATGAGGTTCTAAGAAAGAGGTCGTCCGATGATCTTCGACGTTGTAGTTGAAATCCCTGCAGGCTCTCGCAACAAGTACGAGATCAACCACGAGACCCACGAGGTCCGCCTCGATCGCATGCTCTTTACCGCTACACGTTTTCCGCATGACTATGGATTTGTGAAGAACACCCTCTCTAACGATGGCGACCCGCTTGATGCGCTCGTCATGCTCGACGAGCCAACATTTCCTGGCTGCGTAGTCTCAGCTCGCGCTGTTGCGATGCTTCGCATGACCGACGAAAAGGGTGGCGACGACAAGCTTCTCTGTGTTGCCGCAGGCGATATCCGCAAGTCAGCAATTAAAGATATTGGCGACCTTCCAGTCTATGAACTCGATGAGATCAAGCACTTCTTCGAGGTATACAAGACTCTAGAGCCAGGCAAAGAAGTTATCGGCGGCGATTGGGTTGGCCACGATGAAGCCGAAGCTGAGATTCAAGCCTCTTACGATCGTTATCAAGCACTCAAATAATTTAGAAAAATTTCAGACGTCCTAATAAGTTACGGAGAAACTTATGGAGCTAGTTAATGCCGGAGATACAGCCTGGGTATTAGCCAGCGCCGCTCTCGTACTCTTTATGACACCTGCCTTGGCCATCTTCTATGGCGGCATGGTGCGCGCAAAGTCCGCACTGAACATGATGATGATGTCATTTACCGCAATGGGTATTACAACCATCATCTGGATTCTCTACGGATACTCGCTCGCATTCGGCAAATCAAATAACGGCCTCATTGGCAGCTTTGAATACCTTGGACTTCAGGGAACTCTTGATCAAGTAGTCGGTGGCGAAGGTCATCAGATTCCAACGCTTGCCTTTGTGATGTTTCAGCTTACCTTTGCCATCATCACTGTTGCACTGCTTTCGGGTGCAATTGCAGATCGCGCCAAGTTTGGTTCTTGGGTCATCTTCGTAGCAGTCTGGATTACCTTGGTCTATATCCCAATCTGTCACTGGGCATTTGCTGCGCAGGGCGGTGAAGGTGGCTGGATCATCGACAAGTTGAAGGCACTCGATTTTGCAGGCGGTCTTGTTGTTGAGATTAACTCCGGAGCTGCCGCACTTGCCTTAGCTCTTGTTCTTGGAAAGCGCGATGGATTTAAGAAAGATCCAATGCGCCCACATAACTTGCCGCTCGTGCTTCTAGGCGCGGGAATGCTCTGGTTTGGTTGGTTTGGATTTAATGCAGGCTCTGCACTCTCTGCCGGCCACTTGGCAGCTACCGCAATGATCAATACTCAGATTGCAACTGCTGCAGCTGCAATGACATGGATTGCATACGAGAAGTTCCGCGATGGCAAGGCGACAACACTTGGTGTTGCATCTGGTGCAATCGCTGGTGCTGTCGCAATCACCCCTGCCTGTGGTTATCTCAATCCACTCGGCGCACTAGCCCTTGGACTCATTGCGGGTGTTGTCTCTGCCTGGGCAGTCACACGAAAGTACAAGCTTGGCTATGACGATTCACTCGATGTCGTCGGAGTACACGGCGTTGGTGGCATCCTCGGCATGATCGGTATCGGATTGCTTGCAACGTTGACTGCAAATTCAGCAGGCGCCGATGGCCTCTTCTTCAACGGTGGGACTACACAGCTCAATCGCCAGCTGATTGGAATTCTTGTCGTGGCGGCATTCTCGTTCACGGCGACCTGGTTGATCGCAACCATCATCCAAAAGACGATTGGTTTCCGTTCATTCCGCGATGATGAACTCAATGGTCTCGACACTACCTATCACGCAGAATCTGCATATGACATCACAGGAAATTCCAATCGCTACTAAGCGAAACATAGAGAGAGATTGAAGGAAAAGATGAAACTAATTACCGCAATCGTAAAGCCAGCAAAGGTCGATGATATCAAGGTAGCCCTACAGGCTGCTGGCGTAGCAGGTATGACAGTCTCTGAAACCCGTGGTTTTGGTCGCCAGAAAGGCCACACAGAGATCTATCGTGGCGCCGAGTACACAGTCGATTTCATTCCAAAGGTGCGTATTGAAGTGCTCGCAGAAGATGACGAAGCACAATCAATCATCGACACCATCGTTACAGCAGCAAACACTGGGTCAATCGGTGATGGCAAGTTGTGGGTTACCAATGTAGAGCAGGTAATTCGCATTCGCACTGGCGAGCGCGGCGGAGATGCGCTCTAACGCAAATCTAAATTAATTTCGGGGAATTAACTGTCCTGGACATTTTGCCAGGATTGATTTCATCGCAGCTTTTTCAGCGGTGGTTACCCAGATTGAATACTTCGCCTTCACAGCAATTTGTCGGGCAACGTAAATGCATCGATAACTCTTCAGCGGTGGCAACCATGTGGCCGCATCGCCATCGCCCTTTTGAGAGTTGAGTTTCATCTGAGTTGCCTGCAAGTTCAATGGATCGTTATAGAAATTCACGCGCTTCGTTGAATCCCATTTGAAGGCGCCCTTCTGCCACGCGTCAGAGACTGCAACTATGTGATCTATGGGGACGAGTTGGCTTGTTCCCCTCCCCTGCACAAAGTTAATCGCCACACCTGAATATGGATCAATAAATTTTCCAGAGAGGACTTTGCAGCGGTCGCTATCTACGACCTCGTTAGATAAATCCCGAGCCAACACATCATTTCGGGCATCGCATCCATTGCGGTCAGGATCGGCCCATGTGCCGAAGAGGCCATCTCTGTCATAGCCAGTCTTCGGTGCGCGACCTTTCACGACGAGAGTCTCAAGTACCGCTGAAGCCTTCTGCTCAGCCGCCTCTGCCGGCGTTAGGGGCAGCGCCATTGCTCCAGCAATCAGCATGGCGGTAATGCGAATTTCCCACCGCGAGATTGCTCTAGACATGGGCCAATCATGCCCGCATCCCCCATTTTCGCTAGGGGACTTGGTCATCGAGAGTGGTCAAAGTTGCTCTGAGAAACTGGTATGTTCTGCTCTGCATTTAAGCGTTCCCGCGCTTAAATGGGTTGTTAGCTCAGTTGGTAGAGCAGGTGACTCTTAATCACCGGGTCGGGGGTTCGAGTCCCTC
>JBDLWK010000024.1:0-11762 GCA_039804335.1 Actinomycetota bacterium | reverse complement strand
AAGCGCTTCCGCCTGAGTTCCGACCTTTGTCCAACCGCCCGGAATCAAATCATCTGCTTCGCCTGGACCCCATGTTCCACCCTCATAAGAGATCACAGGATTTGGATTCTTTAGAAGATCTTCCAAGATGTTCCATGATTGAAGAACTGAGTCGATACGAGTAAATCTAAAGTGGTCACCAACGATTGCGGCGCGGAGCAGGCGCTCGTATGGACCTTGGCGATCGCCGAACTCGGCAACGAATTCAACAGAGAGATCTACTGTTTCAGTAATGAGCTTGGTGCCTGGCTTCTTCGCCTGAAGTGATAAGTCCACGCCATCTTTGCTACCAAGGCGGAAGCGAACGTGATTTGACTCGGCTTTGCCAAAGAGTGCGCGCGGTGGTTGCTTAAATTCAACGATGACCTCAAGAACGGTCTCTGGCATCTTCTTGCCTGTGCGCAGGTAGATAGGTACTCCGGCCCAGCGCCAGTTATCGATGAAGATCTTCATCGCCACAAAAGTTTCAGTATCTGAGCCCTCGCCAACGCCAGGTTCGTCGAGATACCCATCAAATTGACCGCGGACAACGTCATTCTTGTTGATATCGCGAATAGCAGTCAGAACCTTAATCTTCTCATTCTGCATCGCTTCAGAATCCATATCGATTGGTGGCTCCATTGTGAGCATGGTGAGCACCTGCAGGATGTGGTTCTGTAGCACGTCGCGGGTAGCGCCTACGCCATCATAGAAATTTCCACGTCCATCGATACCGAAATTCTCGGCCATTGTGATCTGAATATTTGAGACATAGTTACGGTTCCAGACCGGCTCGAACAAGGTGTTTGCAAATCGGAATACCAGGAGATCCTCAACTGCTTCTTTACCGAGGTAGTGATCGATACGGTAAATCTGCTCTTCCGGAAGCAATGTCTTCAACTCGGCATCGAGCGCCTTTGCTGATTCGAGATCGCGACCAAATGGCTTCTCGACAACTACGCGGGCACGTTTTGTGATTCCAACATCTGCCAATGACTTTGTGATTGTTGCGAAGAATTCGGGCGCAATTGCCAGGTAGATGACGGGAAGCTTGTAACCCTTAATTGCTTCAGCGAGTTCAACAAAGGTTTGTGGGTTGTTGTAATCGCCAACAATGAGCTGAACTTCATCGCGGAGCTTGGTAATGATTCGCTCATCGGCATTGTTCTTACGCGCACGAACTGCAGCTTCAACGTTGTCGCGGAAGACTTCTTGAGTCCACTTCGATGAAGCGACACCAACGACTGGAATATCTAGTTGCCCAAGATCTTCCATGTCATAGAGGGCTGGAAATAACTTCTTCTTCGCCAAATCTCCAGTTGCACCGAAAAGTACAAGTACATCTGCCTTCATTATTTTGCCTTATCTGATGTTGCTGTATTTGATGATGATTTGGGCTTTTCGTTATGGCCACCGAACTTGTAGCGCATTGCGCTTAGGACTCGGTTACCGAATTCATCATTATTGCGAGATGCAAAACGTGAATAGAGTGAAGCGCTCAATACATGTGCTGGGATTCCAGCTTCGATAGCTGCCTGAACCGTCCAACGACCTTCGCCGCTATCGCTGACCTGAGTTGAATATTCAGTAAGTTCATTTGACTCATTGAGCGCCTGCGCAGTGAGATCAAGGAGCCATGATGCAACGACAGATCCGCGACGCCATACCTCTGTGATCTCGGGAATATCGAGGTTGTATGCAGGGGTCATCTCATCAGCTGCCTCAAAGATTGCCAGTCCTTCAGCAAAAGCGGCCATCATTCCGTATTCGATTCCGTTGTGAATCATCTTCACAAAGTGGCCAGCACCTGTTGGTCCACAATGCAGGTATCCATATTCAGCCTGAGCTGGTTCACCGGTACGGCCTGGTGTGCGATCTGCAGCTTCTACTCCTGGGCAGAGAGCCTTGAAGATTGGATCGAGTGATTTAACAACTGCATCGTCGCCACCAATCATCAATGAATATCCACGCTCGAGGCCATAGACGCCACCTGAAGTTCCGACATCGACAAAGTTGATTCCCTTTGTCTTGAGGAATTCGGCATTCTTGAGATCGTTCTTGTAATAGCTATTTCCGCCATCGATGATGGTGTCCCCTGGTGCGAGAACCTCGGCAACGGCAGCGATTGTTGAATCTGTAACGCCGGCTGGAACCATCACCCAGACTGTGCGAGGCGCGGTGAGCTGTGCGGCGAGTTGTGCAAGATCTGATGCACCGATTGATCCTTCATCGGCGAGGGCCTTTACTGAATCTGGTGAGACGTCATAGACGACAGAGGTGATGTTATGTCGTGCGAGACGGCGGACAATGTTTGCGCCCATACGGCCAAGTCCGACCATGCCAAAGGTAGTTGTGCTCATCAGTAATTGCCTTTTCGTAAATGAACGAGCCTCGCCATTGAGGGCTCGCATGCGAATATGGTGAGAAGTCTAGTGGATGAAGCTACTCAGTAAAGAACGCGGCTTGATCAACGATGAGGCGGGTACGAAGCTGGGCGCTGACATAACTGGCGGGTATGGATAAATCACCCTCAATAATTTTCGCCACTGCATCAGCCTTGCCTTCGCCTGCTGCCACAATCCAAATCTCACGAGCTTCATTGAGAAACTTCATTGTGAACGAGAGGCGAATTGCTGGTGGTTTCGGTGAATCAGTGATGGCGAAGATATTTCGCTGCTCATCAATATCTGCAATGCCAGGAAAGAGAGATGCAACATGTCCATCAGGGCCAAGGCCAAGAATATTGAGATCAATAACAACGCCATCGAGTGCATCTTGGTAATTCTTTACCGCATCTTCAATGGTCGCCGGAGAATTTGGTGCCAGAGATTCATGAACGACAATATTCGTATTTCTTAAAGTTCCATGCCACGGAGCAGCATTGCGATCAGAGCTATCGAGATCTACAAAGCGCTCATCGCTAAACCAGATATGTAGACCTTGGTAGAGCTCGGGAGCGCTATTAAATGCCCCTACGAGTGATTGTGAAATCTGAACCCCAAGGGTGCCACCGGTAAGTACTAAGTGGAATTCTCCTTGAGCAAGCAATCCGCTTTCTATAGCAAGAAGGATCTGCGCAGTTACCTCTTCGGCGAGTTCATCGACATCTGTATAGAGAGTAAGGTCGAGCTCGTCTTCAATGTCGCCAACAATCTCATCAAATTCATCACTCATGGTCGCTGCCCCACTTCTTCATAAAGTCTTCGGTCGACATCTCATAAATATTCTCTGGGCCATCTTCTTCATCTATCTGCTGACCAAGGTAGGTAAAGCCATATCCCTCAATAATCTTCACCGAAGGAGTATTTGTTGGGCTGACTGTATATCGAAGGACTTTCACTCCGGGCTCGTTGCAGACCCAGCGCCACATTCCAAGTAAAGCTTCTTTTGCATAGCCGTTATTCCAGAACTGCTCTTCAATGCCAATGCCGATCTCCATCATTCCCGCTTCATCAGGAACGCCATGAAAACTTGTACTACCAATTACCTCGCCGCTATCACGCAAGACGATAAATCTCACAAACCACTTATTTGTTGCGGGATCTGCCTTCACCTGAGGTACTCGCCATCGCAATGGCCCGGATTCGGCCACAAGATTCAGATGCGGGTTGGTGAATCCGCGACCTCCAATAGCTAAGAGGTCGCTCTTATCTTCATAGAGGGAAATCAATCCATCAACTGGAATGTGATGCAATTCGAGGCGAGGGGTTGAGATGACTGGCTGATACATGCCGTAATTATTGCCTATGTGGCAACTCCGCTGAAACAGTTAGATTAAGAAGGTTGACTTCGCCTTTTCAACAGCATCATGGCGACCTTCTGCGCCTATCTTCTTGTAAAGATTCTTGAGGTGGGTTTTCATGGTGTTCTGAGAGATATGAAGCTCTGCCGAGATGACCGTGAGGGTCCTTCCCGTCGAAAGCTGTCTAAGAATTTCCAGCTCACGTTTTGTGAGGGATTGCTTTCCTGCAGTCACTGAGTTACCCCGTTCGTTCATCCGATCAGCCATGGCGGTGGCCAGCTCTTCGTTGTAGACAGTTGGATAATCGTTTGCCACCTTGATGATGTAGTTCGCCATTTCATCTCGCTGGCGTAAGAAAGTTTCTCGAGCACCGACTTGAGCTCCCACTTTCATGGCATTGTGAATTGCAGGCAGAGCAATATTTTCAGTGTCAGCATTGAAAGAAGCTTGAGTGAGATACTTCCATATCAGATCACGAGGAGTCTTCTCTGGAAGATTCTTTGCATCTTCCGTCGCTTTCTTCCTTCCTCGATATTCATCTACTGCCATCCGATAGGTTCGATTGTCGCGAGAATCGGATGTTCGATTCACTAAAGTCTCAAGTCGATCAAAATCTTGAAGTCGTCGACGAGGTGACATTTCACTGAGATCGACTAATTCTCCTAACTTATTGTCCGCTTCTAAGGATGAGATGAAATCTCTAGCCCGCTTCACTCGTTCAAGCGCTTCTCGATTGTTCTCATTAAATGAAAGGAACTCAATGATGTGCTTGTCGGCATGGAGGTACCAGTGCCACTGTTTCCATTCATAAGAATATGAGCGAATCTCTTCCAAAATAGAGATGGCCTCTTGCGGGCGCGAAAATTCGAGAAGGCATCGAGCAATCACGAACATCACATCGAGCGGGCCATGGTTGCCGACAAAACGATTCCGCTGATGTTGCCCTAGAGAAATTGTCGCAATTTCATGCGCGCGTTTATATTGGCCTTGTTGATGTAACCAGAGAGCTTCTATGGAAAGCAAGAAAGTATGCGATGTGTCGAGGGATGTTAACGTTGCTAGTTGCTGAGCTGCGTTAAATGAGGCTTCTACGCCATCTGAATCATTGAAGATATATCTCTTCGCTGCCTGCACACGTAGTAAATTGATTTGGTCATCAACGCCCAGGTAACACCCATCCATTCCGACCTTTGCCCTCTTAAGAGCCTCTTCTAGTTCGGCAAATTTGCCCAGGCTCATCAGTGAGTAACAAGAAGCGCCCGCAGCGAATTGCAAGAAGAATTCTTTTCCAGAGGATTGTTCTGCCAGAAGGCTAATTTTATTGATCTCACTCTGAGCCCTGGAGAAATCTAGATCCGCCAAATAACCCGTTGCTAAAACTGTAGCCCGTTTGAGAACGCCATCCTCGCTGGAACTACCGAGGTGCTGCGCCCAGCGAATGAGTTCTCCGCCACGACCCTGTGCCTGCTTTATTCGTGCGGCACTTGGAAAGAGTTGATTAATTTTTTCTTCATCGCCAGCTTCAAATGCTTGATTCATAGCTTCGCTCTGCATGCCCAAGTCTTCGAAGTACGCAATCAACTTTCGATGAATATCATTTTTTATAGGACCTCGCTTGCGCAGTCCTTCTAGAAAGATCTGGCGCACCATCGGTGAAAAGACATAGCCAGCTTGTGGAGCACGTGACAAGGTGAAAATCTCACCTTTATGCGCAATCGCATTTATTAAATCGACTGAAAAGTCATCTTCTAAGATCAACTTTGCTTGGGCCAGAGTGAAGGATTCAAGGACCGAAAGTCTCTCGCAGGCGCAGACAATCGATGCGTCTAGATTTTGAATAACTAGCATGGCGAGCGCTCGGAGCGGTTCGATGCTTGAGCTCATTAAGGTCTCTAATTCAAATTTCTCTCCATGTGCCTGAATGTGCGCAAGTAGAAGAGATACTGCAGCAGGCCAACCATGAGCAACTTGCAGAATCTTACGAGTTTCGTCATTGATTTCTTCGCCTGCATTTACGACAAGGTTTTCAATTTCTTCATTGGTAAATTTAAGGTCATTAATTGAAAGCACTTTTATCGGACCGCGTGCAGCGCAGGTTGTATAGATTGTTTCGACCTGATCTCTACGGATCGCAATGAAGTGAACATTGCTCGGGAACTGCTCCATGAGTTCAACTGCGATATCAACATCGCTCTCGTTTTCATTTCTTAAATTATCGAGAACGTAAACAAATTTCTTTCCCGTCTGCATCAGCTCGTTACCCCACCGTCGAACAACTTCCGTTGGCCGCATCGGTTGATCTTTTTCAAACCATGGCGCGAATTCAGGAATTACTTGCCGGGTTGCCATGATCATCATTGCTGACATCTCATTGAGAGAATCACTATTTGTGACGGTCATCCAAATTACATTTGAACCTTGATTCTGCGCCCATTCAGCAACGAGTGAGGTCTTGCCATAGCCATCAGGGGCGATAAGGAATGTGGTGCCGGACTGGTCATTATCAATCAAGGGAAAGAGGCGTCGACGAGAGAGGTAATCCGCGGGCAGCGTTGGAATCAGCGTGCGGGATACGGTTACCCCTAGATTTTTATCACCCGGCATGGGTGAAGAGTCTCCTAAAAAACGCTTAACGTGAAGGATGAATCACCCCTACATGGGTGATAAACCGGGGTGAAGTTAGGCGACTGTGTCGAAGGCATCTGCCAGGACGCTAAGCGCATCCTTGAGAAGTTCATCGGTAATTACTAGCGGAGGCAAGAAGCGAATCACGTTTCCGTAAGAGCCGGCGGTAAGAATGAGAACGCCCTTGCTCTGGCAGTACTTGATGACCTTTGCCATGAGCTCTGGATTTGGATCCTTTGTGCCCGCCTTCACTAATTCGATTGCGATCATCGCACCACGTCCACGGATTTCTCCGATCTCAGGGTGCTTGGCTGCAATCTCTCGAAGTGATGAGACAAGAATTTCACCGAGGTGACGTGCACGCTCTGCCAACTTTTCGCTTTCAATAATCTCAATTGCCGCAAGAGCTGCAGCACATGCGATCGGATTTCCTCCGTAGGTGCCACCAAGGCCACCGATGTGCGAAGAGTCCATGATCTCTGCGCGCGCAGTAACGGCTGCAAGTGGAAGTCCACCAGCGATTCCCTTTGCTGTCACAACCATATCTGGGACAACGTTCTCGTTGTTGACGGCAAACATGTCACCGGTACGAGCAAAGCCAGATTGAACTTCATCTGCGATAAATACAATCTTGTTCTCTGTTGCATACTTTGAAAGACCTGGGAGGAATCCCTTTGGTGGAACGATAAATCCACCCTCGCCCTGAATTGGTTCGATAATGATTGCAGCAACGTTATGTGCGCCAATCTCTTTCTCAATCTTTGTTGTGACCATCTTGAGGGCATCTTCGGTAATCGTTGCCTGATCACCAATCCAACGGTATGAGTAAGGCATCGGCACTCGATAAATCTCATTAGCGAAAGGACCGAAGCCTTCCTTGTATGGAACATTCTTTGCAGTCAGCGCCATCGTAAGGTTTGTACGTCCGTGATAAGCATGCTCGAAGACAACAATTGCTGGGCGCTTTGTGTAGTGGCGCGCAATCTTGATTGCATTCTCAACTGCCTCAGCACCTGAATTCTGCAATACCGACTTCTTCTTGAAATCTCCTGGTGTTAAACGGTTGAGCGCTTCACAAACTTCGATGTAACCCATGTATGGGGCGGTGGTGAAGTTTGTATGTGTGAATGCGGCGACTGCTTCTTGCACGCGCTGCACAACAAGTGGCGCTGCATTTCCTACGTTGACTACGCCAATGCCTGCACCAAGGTCGATGATGCGGTTGCCATCTAGATCTTCGAGGATTGCATCAGATGCACGCTTAATAATGACGGGAATTGCAGTTCCTAGTCCCCCAGATACGGCCTCATTGCGACGCTGCATTGCAGCAGTTGAAAGTGGCCCTGGAATCTCAGTGGCCAAGTGGCGTGATTGTGGGAGTTTTTCAGTCATGGCATAAGTCTAAACCCTTACAAATACTGCGCCAGCCCAACACCAACTCTTCACCGCAGTAGACTCGCCACCATGAGTGACCTACGTGACAGCGCCCCTCTTCTCGATGCTTACCTCTCTTATTTCGAAAGCGTTCGCACTCCGTTCACCATTCCAGGCCACAAGCAGCGCGCATCCCGTCTCGACGCCGGCCTCGGATCTGTAGTCGATAGCGATACGCCTCTCTATGGTGGCCTCGATGAAATTAAGTTAACCAATCAGACACTCAAGAAGGCAGAGAAGCTAGCCGCCGATTTGTGGGGCGCAGATTACGCCCGCTTTTCCACCGGTGGTTCCACCCATGCCAATCAGGCAATAGTTCTAGCACTGGGCGCACCTGGCGATAAGGTCGCCATCTCACGAACAGCGCACCGTTCGATCTTGAGTGCACTCGTTCTTGCCGGTTTAGAACCGGTATGGATGTCACCGGATATTGATGAGGCGACAGGTGTACCTATTGGAATTGGAATCGCCCAGCTAGAACTTGCACTTGCAGAAAACCCCATTGCAGTTCTCTTAACCGAACCTGGTTACCTTGGAACGATCTCCGATCTTCCTACACTGATTGCCGCTGCTCATAAGAAATCAGTGCCTGTAATTCTCGATGCTGCCTGGGGTGGCCACTTTGGTTTCCATCCAGAACTTCCGCGCCATGCATTTCAGGTTGGTGCAGATGCTCTTATTACTAGTGTCCACAAGGCGCTTCCCGGTTACAGCGCCTCTGCGCTGCTATTAGCCAAAGGCACTTATCTCAACCTTGAACGGCTCGAGCAGAGTTTCGAAACAACTCATACAACTTCTCCAGCTGGCGCTCCCCTGGCATCTATTGATGGGGTCCGTGCGTTGCTGCAGCATCGCGGTGAAGAGTTAAGTGCTGCCCTGCTTGCAAATGTGGCTCGCTTTAAAGAGGTTGTGCAGGCAGAGTTTGCACTTCCAATCTTTCTCTATGCCAGTGATTTTCCAGCCGGGCGCTTTGATCCAACAAAGATTGTTCTTCGAGTTCAACAATTAGGCGCTTCCGGCGTTGATATCGAGCGCGATTTACAAGAAGTCGGCATCCGGGTTGAGATGGCAGATCGCGACACCATCGTCTTCCTTGCAACCTTGGCTGACTCTGCTGCTGATTTTGAGACTCTTGCCGAGGCCTTGATCCCAATATTAAAGCGCCGCCAAGAGCAGCGACGCGAGAGCGCAACGGCGCTGAGTTGGTCTGTTGTGCCACAACGCGGAATCTCGATGCGCGATGCTTACTTTGCCAAGACTGAGATGGCTGATGCAGCAAAGGCTGAAGGTCGAATCTCAGCCGATCTCATCGCACCTTATCCACCAGGTGTTGCAGTGATTGCGCCAGGTGAAGTGCTAACTGCACAGATTTTAGAGGGTTTGAAAGCATCAAAGGAAGCTGGAGTTCGTATTGCATATGCAACAGATCCATCGTTGATGCAATATCGAGTCGTTATTAAAGATTAATCAAATTTGGTAATTGCGTACGAGTAATAATCGTGTGGCAGACCATCTTCTATAAAGAGAGCCTTTAAAACGCCCTCGAAGTTCCAGCCCGCCTTTTCAAAGGCTCTTCGCATTGCGATGTTCTGCTCATCGGTAGAACCCTCAATGCGATGTGCACCGTTGGCAAAGGCGTATTCAGTCCCCGCTATAAGTGCTTGTGTTCCAATCCCTTTTCCGCGCACCTCTTCCGCGAGTTCAAGACCCATATCCCAAGCGCCAGGTGGCGTTGTTCGATCGCAGTGACGAAGTTGAAAATCTCCCACCAGGATTCCATCAGCCTCAATTGCGAGATGGAAATAGTGATCGAACCACTCTCCTGGATTCTCGAGTCGCTTTGCAAAACGCTCACGGCGTTCTGCAGTATCCATGCCACGGATTTCGCAGATTCTTTCAAATTCATCTTTTCGGTAAGGGCGCAATATAACTGTCATAGCTTGCGGTGCACTTTGTGATTGGCGGCTTGCGCAACGGGACGAATAACCATGCTGTCTACATTGAAATGCTCAGGCAGAGTTACTGACCAGCGAATGGATTCGGCGACATCTTCGGCAGTCAAAGGTGCATCTACACCTTCATAGACTTTCGCTGCCTTTGCAGAATCTCCATCAAAGCGGTTGACGGCAAATTCTTCTGTCTTGACCATGCCTGGGGCTATCTCAGTAATACGAATCGGGGTTCCATTGAGTTCAAGTCGAAGAGTGTGGGCAAGGGAGGTCTCGGCAAACTTTGCCGCAACATAGCTTCCGCCATTTTCATAGGCGCGATGACCTGCAGTTGAAGTAACAATGACGATATGACCCTTGCCATTGCTGATCATCTGCGGAGTAATCGCCTGCGTAATTCGAAGAGTTGCAATGACATCATCGAGAACTGCTGCTGCATCAAAGGCACCACCGGCGCAATTGACCAAGAGCTCGACTTTCTTATCTTCACAATATTTTGCGAGGGCATCGATATCTGATGCAAGAGTGAGATCGGCAGGAAATATTTCTATGCCGCTAGTTGCCGATGCGAGCGCCTCTAATCGATCTCTACGACGAGCAGTTGCAATGACCGAATAACCGCTATCAACTAGGGCTTTCACCGTTGCGGCGCCGATGCCGCTACTTGCTCCAGTGACGAGTGCGACTTTTTGAGAGGACATTGGCTAAGGATATCTTCATAAACCATGGTTGCGGAATACACTGCAAGTATGAGCAATCAAATCGAAACCATCATTGAATACCAACTCGAAAACCGCAACCGCAAGACTGTCTTCTGGCGTGGAATTCTCGCCTTCCCTGTAGTCCTCTTTCTCGCATCATTTAGCGAAGTCGTCCAATGGGGATGGACGGGCGGTTACTTACTCCTTCCTACTCTCCTAGCAATTGTTTTCACAGGTAAGTACCCAAGCTATATTCTCAACTTCAACCATGGCCTACTAGAACTTGAGACCCGCCTTACCGCGTATGTTCTTCTCCTTACCGATGATTACCCATCAATTGAGCGAAATCCAAAGATTGCAATTCTTTTGCCTGATGTCGATGGCGGCAAGAAGCTCGGTCGCATTCTGCAGATTTTCAAGATCATCTTCGTGATTCCACTTGTAATCGTCGGACTCTTCTATGCAATCGGCGCGATGTTTGTAACCTTCGTAGCTTGGATCAACACCTGGTCTACTGGTACTTACCCAAAGTGGGCACTTGATTACATCCTCGGAACAATCGCCTTCTGGAACCGTATCTATGGATATGCGCTCCTCTTGGTGACAGACGAGTACCCACGCTTCACCCTATAAAGCAAGACTGACAAGTGCATGGCGGGTGACCTAGACTCCCGCCATGCATGAGTTCACACCTGAGATCGAGAAGGTTGCGCAAGAGATTCTCGAGTATTCACTTACTCGTTTAAAAGATAACCCTCCCCTCGATGGACCAAAATCCGAGGCAGAGCTCTTTGCGATAGTTGGAAACACCATCACTGAATCAGGTCTAGGTGGCAGCCAAGCGCTCAACCTCTTCACTGAAACTCTCGCACCTGCATGCATCTCAACAGATCACCCTCGCTATTTGGCATTTATCCCATCTGCTCCATCTGAACTTGCAAACCTCTTTGATCTTGTAGTTGGAGCATCAGCTCTCTATGGCGGTTCATGGCTAGAAGGTGCCGGCGCAGTCTTTGCCGAGAATCAAACGCTTCGATGGCTTGCAGATCTCGCCGGTCTTCCTGAGAGCGCCGGCGGTGTATTTGTTCAGGGTGGAACAATCGGAAATCTCTCTGCGCTCGTTGCAGCTCGTAAAGAGGCGCGTAAAGCACACCCTGATGTAAAGCGATGGGCAGTTGCTTGTTCAAGTGAAGCCCATTCATCAATCCAATCTGCAACTGAAGTGATGGATGTTGATCTCATCAAGGTGCCTGTGCAGGCAGATGTAGTAATGCGCGGCGCGGATGTGAAGAA
>JBDLWK010000023.1:0-10547 GCA_039804335.1 Actinomycetota bacterium | reverse complement strand
GCCAATAGAAAAGCCAGAGAACTCCTTAACAAAGTTGGCATCGACTCGACCGAGCTCGGAAAAGCCAAGATTGCGCGCCACTAAATCAGTATCTACCCGGTGGCGACCGCTTGTGATGATCAGGAGTACTTCATCATCTGGTGTTTGAAAGATGAGAGAAGATGCGATTTGGCCAACTTCAATCCCAAGCGCCGAAGCTGCATCTTGCGCGGTACGAGCCGTCTCACCTAGAACTGTGATGGGTCCAGCAATTGAAAGTTCTGTCATGGCAGCAGCAACTCGTTTTACAGCCGACTTCTCAAGTATGTGCTCCACAAGAGAGAAGGTTAGGGGATAGGTTTCGGTAATGACCACAGCTTTTGCGCGAGGCATCAAGGCTCGAAATTCTCTCTGGGCATCGTTTTTCATCATGGGAATCGCCTCCATGGCCTGGGTCGCGCGTATCCCTGAGATCAAAGATACGGTCGGTGTCAGCAATGGCGAATTTGGCTTTGTCTTTATCGGAGCAACCATCGGTTCTGTTCTTGGCGCCCAGATAGCAGGTCGAGCGATCCATACCTTTGGATCTCGCCCCGTCATCAATCTCTCATCGCTCTTACTTCCTGCGGGCCTCGTCGCGATGGCGTACTCAGCAACTGCAACACAGCTCTTCTTCGCACTGATGTTGATGGGATTTGGTTATGCGCTGACAGATATGTCGGTCAATACTCAGGCGGTAGTTGTCGAGAAGATTCTCGATCAAAAGTGGATGTCATCTTTTCATGGTATGTGGAGCCTTGGTTCATTTGTCACTACAGTCTTTGGTGGTGTGATGATCTCGATTCTGACGCCACGAGAAAATCTCATTGTCGTGGCCGTCATTTCTTTTGTTGCATTTATTCCGGCAAATATTTTTCTCCTATCTCCGCGAGAAGATGAACATGCCGGTGATGGCTCAGAAGTTACTGAGGCGAAGATTCCATTCTTTGGAAAATCTGTTCTGCCACTCTGGGCGCTAGGTCTTGGATTGATCGCTGGAATGGTGGCAGAAGGTGCTGCCAGTGATTGGGGAGCAATCTTGCTCCGTGAAAACATGAATATTCCTAAGGGAATCTATGCATCTGCCTTTGCATCCTTTGCACTTGCGATGATTACCAGTCGATTCTTAGGAGATAAGGCGCTAGAGAAGTTTGGCCCTCGCAACACAGTTCGTTATGGCGGACTTTATGGCGGAGCGGCATGGGGTGCTTGCATCGCTATCGCGATTCCACTCTCAAGTTATGCGCAGATTCCTGCGCTGATCATTGTAAATATCGGCTTCATCTTTGCTGGCTTAGGTATCGGTCCAATGTTTCCGGCCTTTATCTTGTCGGCTAGTCGCCTCAAGGGAATCGCCCCAGCTGTTGCAATCTCTCGCGTCGGCGTTATCGGTATCGCTGGTTTCTTTATCGGTCCAACAATCACCGGAATCTTGGCTGAGGCGACATCCCTTTCATGGGCGATGGCTTATCCAGTCGGAATGATGATGCTCGCTGGTTATATGTCTCGAGCTATTGACGAGGACTAAAAGAGTTCGAGTTAGAACAACCAAGTTTGGGCGATTGTAAAGAGTGCGATTGAAAAGAGCAGTCCAGCAAAAGCTTTACGGAGCAATTCAGGCGATGCGACCTTTCCAAAATGAGAGGAGAGAGTTGCAATTATGACGGCGCTGAATGCCATGATCGCTGGAATATGCCAATCGACATCACCCCAAACCTTGTAGTGAGCTAGAAGCGCAATCAGCGAGTTGAGTGAGATGATCAGTAGAGATGTTCCAGCGGCGACTTTCTGTGGTGTCCCAAAGAAGAGAACAAGAACAGGTATCGCAAGGAAACCACCACCGATGCCGAAGATTCCGGTCATTGAGCCAATCACCAAGGAGAGAAAGATGAGTGTGGTAACCGGCATTCTCTTGTGTTGATCCTTGATGGGGGAGCGCAACATCGATAGCCCGGCGATAGTGAGGATGACGGCAAAACCCGTTGTGATGAACTCTTCTGAGAAAGAATCTGCAATCGATGAGAAGCCGATATTGGTGATGAGTCCGATTCCGGAGATAACAAAGGCATCCCGATAGAGAATCTCTCTGCTGCGCATCTTTGGAAGGGCGCCCGAGAGCGCTGCGAGAAAGACAACGGCAAGTGCTGCAGTTGTTGCCTGGTGTGGGGTGAAGTCAAAGAGATAGATCAGGATTGGAACCGAGAGCATTGCCCCGCCTGCTCCCACGAAGCCAAGTACGGCGCCGATAAATGCCCCAGCAATGAGTGCGCCGATGATCTCCATGCCGTCATCCTCTCAGAAATATCCACAGGAAAGGCTAAGAGGCCCCCCGATTTCTCGAGAGACCTCTTAGCTTTTGTATCTATTTATCCAACTTTATAGAAGGCTATTAGTTGACCTTCTTTGTGCGGCCATCAGCTGCAGGAACTGCAACAGTCTTTGCATTCTGAACAGCTTCTACGAAGACATCGACCAAGAGGTCGCGGACCTTTGCAACTGCTGGTGAGAATACGCCGACATAGCCGTCGCCACCCTGAACTAGGTAATCAACTGTTGCGATTGTGTAGACAGTTGAATCCTTTGCGATCGCTGTTCCATCAAGCTTTGTTACTGAGACGATGCGTGAGCCGACTGGCTTGCTGCTATCGAATGAGAACTTAAAGCCTGAGATCTGTGGGAAGCGACCATCTGCTGGATATGCGCCACCGACACCATTTTCAAGCGCCTTCCAGAGAGTTGCACCTGTAATAGTTGTAGTTGAGATGGAGTTTCCGAATGGGAATACTGTCATTGCATCTCCAACTGTTACATCCCAAGGACCAGTGGTCGAAGTGGCCGGACGTGAGAGAGTCTTATCTAGCGGTGAGTATGTCTTCGCAGGGAAAGTATCGCGAATACCACCACCGTTGATGAGTGCGAAGTCGGTCTTGTACTTTGCACGGATTGCATCAGTTGTGAAGTTTCCTAGTGGAGTTTCACCTGAGCGCTCTACTGCAGGAGTTCCTCCACGTGGGAAGAGACCTGTAACTGTTCCAATCTTGACATCAAGCTTTGGAGCAAGTGCATCCTTGTACTTCTTTACAAGCGCTGCCGCTGTTGCATCTGGTGTCAACTTTGCAGCCTCAGCCTTTGATACGTATTCAACAGCCGATCCCTTAACGCGACCTGTAGTTGTATTGACGCAGAGAGTTGTACGTGTGTACTCAACGCCAGCGTTACGTACCTGAGCAACGAGAGTTGCAGATGATCGAATTGATGCAGCTGGAATCGCTGTTGAGTAGACGAGGTGGCTGTGGCCACCGTAAACAACATCTGCACCCTTGATCTCTGATGCGATTTCATTGAGGCGTCCTACAGCAACACCATCAACATTCTCTGTCCAACCCTGGTGAACGAGGGCGATAACAACCTGTGCGCCTTCAGCACGTGCTGCTGCAATTGCTGCATTTACGCCCTTTGCACTTGGATCGATCACGATTGTTCCAGAAGGACCTGTGAGGTTACCTGGGAATACCTGCTCTGCAGTCGATTCGGTATTTGCGCCAACGATTGCAATCTTTACCCCATCACGAGTAACGATTGTGTATGGCTTTGCAGACTTTGATCCTGATGCGAGATCCTTCAATGAGCTGTAGTTAGCTGCAACCCACTGGAAGTCAGATGCGCCGATAACCTTCTGTACGTGCGCGATATTACGATCGTGCTCGTGGTTACCAAAAGTTGAAGCATCAAGCTTCATCAAGTTGAGCGCTTCAATTGTTGGAATTTCTTCAAATGCGGATGAAATCTGTGGCGCAGCACCGATGTTGTCACCTGCTGAAACAGCGACAGTGTTTGGATTGATTTTGCGTTCGTTATTCCATGCCGCTACAAGTCCTGCTGCACCGATGCTTGTTGCAGATACATCGATAGCTCCGTGGAAGTCTGAGAGCTGCAAGAATTGAAGCGATTTGAAGTTAGCTGAAATATTTTTGATCGTTGCACCATCAAAGCTCTTATTCGCCTTTGCTGCTGCTGAAATTCCATATGCACTTACCGCCTGAACGACAGGTGTAAATACCTTCTGTCCTGCAAGCACTGGCATTGTGATAACTGACTTTGCATTTGCAGAGACAATCACCGGACATGATCCTGCACCGGCAGAGACGATGTATGAAGTGATCTCTGGAGCTGCAGTAGTAGATGGTGTCCAGCGAACGGTCACGCCGCCTGCTGATTCATATGCGACAACATTTGTTGGCGCTGTTGGCGCTGCATATGTTGCAGCCTGTGCGATAGGTGTCAGAACTGTTGCAGCGAGGGCGGCAACAGTTGATGCGGCAACGAGTGCGCGCTTTAAGGTATGAGTGGTTTTCATGGTTCGAAATCTAGGGTCTTGGCCTGCAGAGCCGGAGAGCCACACGCCCTCACGCTCAATTGACGCTCAAACTTCACCTGTCCGTAATAAAGGGCCACGCTCAACCCTCAAGGATGACTCAAGCGTTGCCCTTGTCGGTGGGGTGGGCTATTTTTCGAACATCTGTTCGAAATCCCAAAGGTTCATAAAGGACCTATAAGACCCATAAAGGAGGCTCACGTGGCGAGCGAAGTAATCCCCGCAGGAGAAGTCCTTATCGATGGACCTACCACCCCCATCGAATTTACCTTCCGCGGAAAACGTTTCCGTATCCATGCCGTTCTCTCACGGTGGTGCGAATCCGGTGGATGGTGGAACCGCGTCAGCGATGGCAAGTATCGCCCTGATGATCAAGCACGTGCGCTCTGGCGAGTTGAGGCGGCTCCAATTGGCGCGCTGACAACGTTCCAACTCGAACGTGATGAAGCGACAGGACAGTGGATCGTCACAACTATCTAGTTGTCACATATATCTCACGTATAGATCTCATGAGTTTTATCCACCTGCGCACTACAAGTGCATATTCATTTAAGTACGGCACAACGATGCCTGATGACTTAGTTGCGCGCGCCGCCGAATTTGAGATGCCGGCACTTGCCCTTACCGATCGCGATTCATTTGCCGGCACGATTCGTTTTGCAAAGAGTTGTCTCGCCTATGGCATAGCACCAATTATCGGTATAAATCTCCAGATCGACCTCATCAACTCCGAATCAGTTGGCGTTAAGGCAGATCGGAAAAACTTTCCACGAGTCACCATCCTTGCCGGCAGCGATGGGGGATACCGCAGCCTGATGCATCTCTATCGTGGCGTTACCTTCCACTCACCTGATCGCATTCCTGTGATCACAATGGATATCCTCGAAAAATTTAGCGAACATAGCTCGCAGCTCTATCTCTTGCATGGCCCTGAATCACCGGTATCGCAAGCTATTGGCCTCCATCGCTTTGATCTTGCGATGGAGATATTTAACAAGACCCGCCCCTTCTTTGCAGATCAAGCGCTCGAATGTGTATCGCACCTCGTTGCCGGCAATGGTCCACGATCAACTGCACATGCTGCGCGCTCCCTCGTCTTTGCGCGCGAACACGATATCGATGCAGTAATTACCAACGCCGTCAGAATGCGTGATCGCAGCGATGGCCCAGTTGCCGACATCCTTGATTGCGCCCGTCAATTAGTTCCACTTGATCGGCGCCATCTCGAACGTCGCAATGGCGAGGCATTTCTCAAAGATAGTAATGAGATGTATCGATTGGCGGCAGAGATTGCGCAAGCTGCAGGTGAAGGTTCACCGCGCTTATTATTAAAGAGCACTCGCGAGTGGGCCGAACGTTCGCTGCTATCACCGCAGCGCGATATCGGTTTAGGCGATATCCATCTACCTGAGGCAGATGTTGTGGGGGCGGCAAGCGCAGCAGATATGCGACGTGTATTGCGCGAACGTAGTGAAGCAGGGCTCCATTGGCGCTATACCGATAGCGACCGCATCCGCGTTGCACGAGCACGTCTCGATGATGAACTCGCAACGGTAGCTACCTTGGGATTTGAGTCTTACTTCCTTACCGTCGCTGACATCACCGATATGGCGCGCGAGAAAGGTATTCGTGTTGCAGCACGTGGCTCTGGCGCCGGTTCATTGATTACCCACTTACTTGGAATCTCAGGGGTCGATCCCATCGAACATGGCTTATTGATGGAGCGCTTCTGCTCACCGCTACGTCGCGCACTTCCCGATATCGATATCGATGTTGAATCCGCACGTCGTCTTGAAATCTACGATGCAGTCTTTGCCCGTTACGGCGCACCTTCATTTAATAGCGCGCAGGCAGTTTCGCGCTGTGCCACCGTTTCGATGGTCGAGACTTATCGCGCCCGCCATGCAATCCGTGATGCTGGTGCTGCTCTTGGTCTACCTGCGGTAGAGATTGATCTCCTGGCAAAGTCGATGCCTCATGTACGCGCAGCCAATATCGAGGCAGCACTTGCATCGCTACCCGAACTTAAATCTCTCAATACCAATACGCCGCTGATGGCGATGACAATTGCGATGGCTGCTCGTCTTGATGGTCTGCCACGACACCTTGCAATGCACCCATGTGCAATCGCGCTATCAGATGCCACCTTGCTCGATCGGACACCGCTACAGATCAACGCCGGTGGTTATCCGATGCTCGAATTCGATAAAGATGATGTCGAAGATATTGGGTTACTTAAGCTCGATGTCTTAGGTGTGCGGATGCAATCTGCAATCGCCCATGCAGTTGAAGAGATTAGACGTACTGCAGATCCGCAATTTGATATCGATGCTGTTCCACTCGATGACCCAGATACATATAAGTTGATTCAATCAACGCAGACTCTCGGTCTCTTTCAAATCGAAAGCCCCGGTCAACGCGAACTCGTCGGCAAGTTACAACCACGCACCTTTAACGATCTCGTTATCGATATCTCGCTCTTTCGGCCAGGACCGGTAAAGAGCGACATGATTCGCCCCTTCCTTGAGGCTCGCGGAGGTTTTACCGCTCCGCAATTAATCCACCCCACCTTGGCGCCGATATTGGCTGAGACCGAAGGCGTTGTTGTCTTTCACGAACAAGTAATCTCAATCATCTCGGTGATGACAGGTATCTCACTTGCCGCCGCCGATGAGAAACGTCGTGCGCTCGGCAGCAGAGAGGGACAACAAGAGGTCTGTGATTGGTTCTTTCCTGCCGCAACCGAGAATGGATATGAACTCGCAACGATTACAACGGTTTGGGAGATCTTGCGCGCCTTTGCATCCTTTGGTTTCTGCAAGGCACACGCTGCAGCCTTTGCACTTCCGACCTATCAATCAGCATGGCTGAAGACGCATTACCCAGCCCAATTTATATCGGGCGTACTTACCCACGACCCAGGTATGTATCCGAAACGGCTGATGCTCGATGAAGCGCGTCAGATGCAGATTCCTATCGCACCACTTGATATCAATCGCTCATCGGCTGATTACCGAGTTGAGATAGCAGGAGAGAAGCCGGCAATTCGTATCGCGCTCTCTGCAATCTCTGGCGCAAGCGCTCGAGAGGTCGAGAGCATCATCGCCGGACAGCCCTATATCGACCTTGCAGATTTTCATCGCAGATCAGGTGCTGCTCTTCCAACGATTGAAACTCTCATCCTCACCGGAGCCTTTGATGCAGTACATATCTCACCAGTACACGAAGCTGGTGAGGTCGCAGGAGAGAAGATCACACACCGCGATCTCTTACTTCACCTTGCAGATCTACAGAAGACATCAGCGCCATCGCTATCGGGTGCGCAGATGTCACTTGGTTTAGCGCCGCCTGTACTAGAGGCGAGCGGTCTACCTGCAATGACAAGTGGCGAGAAGGCAGCTAACGAACTCTCTCGCCTTGGCATGGATATCTCCGAACACCTCTTATCGCCCTATGCCGAATTCCTCAATGCAATCGGTGCAACGCGATCGTGCGATCTCTTACGGCAACGGAGCAATAGCGAAGTTCTGATTGCTGGCGTCAAGGTAGCCCTTCAATCGCCACCGGTGCGTTCAGGTAAGCGAGTCCTCTTCCTCTCACTCGATGATGGTTATGGATGTAGTGATGCCACCTTCTTCCCAGATGTACTGCAATCGCGCGCGGGCGAGTATGCACAGACTCTCTATGCCACCTCGCTATTTCTAGTACGTGGCGTTACTCGCAGGACCGGTGAACGGGGAATCTCAATCCGCGCAACAGGTGTCTGGGATCTACGAAGCGCCTATCACGATTGGAATCTCAAGAAAGGTAGTGTGGCGATATGAGCACGATTCTGCATGTAGATATGGATGCCTTTTATGCATCTGTTGCAGAGCTCGATCATCCAGAGTTGCGAGGCAAGGCGGTCGTCGTCGGTGCAGGTGCCCGAGGAGTTGTTCTCTCTGCAAATTATGCAGCGCGAAAATATGGAATCCGAGCTGCGATGCCGGTGGGGCGCGCACAACGGATGGCGCCACAAGCAATCTTTATCGCTCCCGAACATCACCGCTACTCCGAAATTTCAGATCGGGTGATGGAGATCTTTAGTCGTTACACACCGAAGGTCGAACCCATCTCACTCGATGAGGCATTTCTCGATGTCACAGGGGCGCAGAAGCTATTGGGCACAGGGCGCGAGATTGCGATGAAGATTCGCCAAGAGGTGCAAGAGCAAGAGGGCATTACATGTTCGGTCGGAATCGCCTCCAATAAATTTATTGCAAAGCTCGCATCGCAACATTGCAAACCTAATGGCTTGCTAGAAATTCAGGATGATCGTTTAATCGAATTTCTCCATCCTCTTCCTGTCGGTGCAATGTGGGGAGTCGGACCAAAGACAGGTGAGGCGCTCCAACGACTGGGCCTTCACACCATTGGAGATATCGCCAATACTCCACGAGCAACTTTGATACGCGCACTCGGTGATGCGGCAGGTGCCTCGCTCTACGAACTGGCATGGGGGCGCGATATGCGCGATGTCAGCAACGACGAGCCAGATAAGAGCATCAGCAACGCCGAAACCTTCGCCTATGATCTCGATAATCCAGAGGAGATCTTGCGAGAGTTCTTGCGGATGACAGAGAAGGCGAGTGCGCGACTAAGAGATCGTGGCCTCTTCGCCAAGACAATCGGAATAAAGGTCAGATTTGCCGATTTCACCACTATTAGCCGTAGTAAGACTCTGCCGCTACCGATCGATAGCACCCAAGATATCTACGAGGTCGTCCGAACCCTCTATCTGGCGCTCAAGATCAACGGTGCCCGGCTGCGCTTAGTAGCCGTCTCCCTAGAAGGACTCCGCGAGGGCGCCCATGAGCAGATGCTCCTCGGCTCACGCGATAAGGGGTGGCGTGATGCCGATACCGCGATAGATAAGGCGCGCGCCCGCTTTGGCAGCTCGAGCGTTCGCCCAGGTCGGCTAATAAGACCATCCATAGTTGATAAAGGCGCTCAAGACCAAGGTGACGGATAGCCACAACTGTTCTATTGTGGGGCTATGGCGCTATCAGATCGCGAACGACGCTTATTGGCGGAGATGGAGGCAGCACTTGCCTCTGATGATCCACGCCTGCAATCAACCCTCTCAGGGGGAGACACTGCAACCTTGATTCGCAAGGCTCCTGGCTCACTTATTCTCGGTGGCGGCCTCATCCTTGTAGGAATCGCAATCCTCTTTACCGGCCTCGTTGCTCAGATCGCCCCTGTGGGAGTGGTGGGCTTCGTAGTGGCGCTCGCTGGCCTCTTGATGGCTCTTCGCTCACTGAGCGTCAAGACCCCTCGCGTGGCACGTCCAAAGCGCTCGCTCAATGATCGCCTCCAAGAGCGTTGGGATCGTCGCAGCTTCGAGCAGTAGTGAGATACCTTCTTCACCAACCCGGCCCATAACAGGCCGGGTTTTTTTGTGCCGAAAAGGGGTGGAGGGAGGTGGAGAGAAGGTGTAAAAAATTGGGGAATAGTGGTGTAAAAAGGAGGAAAGTGGTGTAAAGTGGGGAATTGAGCGGGGAATTCACGCTCATACCTTGGGGAAGGTGGTGAAAATCAATGTTCTTGGGAACCCATGAACCTCGTCTCGACGAGAAGGGACGTTTGATTCTTCCCGCCAAATTCCGCGAAGAACTATCGCCAGGCCTTGTTATCACTAAGGGTCAAGAGCGTTGCCTCTATGTCTTTCCAGCTACTGAATTTGCCCACATCACAGAGACTCTTCGCCAGGCACCTGTAACTGCAAAGGCTGCCCGCGATTACCAGCGCGTGATGTTTGCCGGCGCACACGATGAAATTCCTGACCGTCAAGGTCGCATCACTATCCCGCAGGGACTTCGCACATATGCCGGACTTGAAAAAGAGTGCGTCGTTATCGGTGCAAATACTCGCGTTGAAATCTGGGATAGCAGCGCATGGGCTGAGTACCTCGCCGATCGCGAAAAGAGTTTTGCTGATGTATCTGAAGAAGTTTTTCCGGGACTTTTCTAGAGCATCAGCAAGAAATATTTAAAACTAAATAAAAAGTTAATAAGTATCACTCATCTGTGGCCACCGCCGACCTCAATGGCCGGCAGCGGCGCCTCTTCCCCGGCGTCGCTTTCGAAGCGACAGATCCGTCGGCCGGCGGTGA
>JBDLWK010000022.1:0-13096 GCA_039804335.1 Actinomycetota bacterium | reverse complement strand
AGGCCAGATTTAATACCTGCGAGTTCTATGTGAATCGCTTAAAGTTGGCGCCATGAGCACCTTTCCCGCAGAAGAATTTAAGGATCTCACCGAGGCCAACGCCGAATACATCAAGAGCTTTAAGTATTCGGAGCTCACCGGCGTCGCCCAAAAGGGTCTAGCGATTGTGACCTGCATGGATTCACGCATCAATCCACTCTCTGTGGTGGGTATGCGTTCAGGAGATGCGAAGATTCTTCGTAACGCAGGAGCGCGTGTGACTGAGGACGTTCTCCGTACCTTGGTCCTTGCCACATATCTCTTAGGTGTGAATCGCATCTTGATCATGCCACACACCCAATGTCGTATGGCAGAAAATACCGAGGAAGAGATTCACGCAAAGATTGAATCCGAGTTCGGCGTTAACACCTCTTCACTTGAATTTAGAACAACGAATGATCAACTCGGTGCGCTCGCTAAAGATGTTAATCGCGTCCGCTCTTATCCATTACTCAACAATGGAGTCTCTGTTGGTGGAGCAATTTATGATGTGAAGAACGGTTCAATCACACCGATAGATTGTTAAGCCTGACCTCTGCGCATCGGCATCTTGGTCTGCGGATAGGACAAGTCCTTCAAGAACTCGCGGATAAACATCTGGAATATCTCAGGCTTCTCTTTATTTGCCTGATGTGAAGTTCCTGGAATGCCGGACATTGAATCTTCGCCACATCACTTACTGTGTAAGTAGGTTCGGAATACCAGATAGAGAACATCTTGCGGATCTTCGCCTCTTGAGTCTCAGGTGCATCAGGTGATGTTGCTGCGTACTCATCGCGGTCAGCTTGCGAGATATTTCCATCGAAATCTGGCATCGGAAGTGTGCCACTGAAATGAAAGAGCCCACCGAAGAGAACTACAGATTTCACAAGATCTGGTCGATGGATAGCAACCATCAGCGAGATAATTGCACCATCGCTATGGCCGATCAGATGTGCCGGTTCTTTCACTACATCTTCTAGATAGGCAACAGCTTCCTTATATTGGAAATCAAAGTGCATGCTGCCGTCTTGATCACCTGTGTAGCCATGTCCGGTGCGGTCATAACCGAAGATATGAAACTTATCTTCGACAGCTGGCAGAACTGTGTAATCCCAATGCGAAGTCTGGCTCAACCCACCATGCATCAATAAGAGGGCTTCACCTTTGTTATCCCACTCGTAAGAATGAACTTGGTGACCGCGAAGATCGATGTAGCCAGAGCGCATTAGTCGAGGGAATCCATAATGTGACGGTTGCCGCGATCGAATGTGAGGTAGTTCCAGGTCCAGTCAGCCATGGTGCCGATCTTGTTGCGACCACCTAAGAGATAGAACAAGTGGAGCCATAACCAGGCAAACCATGCGGGAGCACCAACCATGCTGAACTTTCCAACTTCAACAATTGCCTTATGGCGACCGATCGTTGCCATTGAGCCCTTATCTCTATATTTAAATTCCTTCAGCGGCTTTCCGGCTGCGAGATCAATGATCTGTTGTGCGACAAATTTTCCTTGCTGCAGCGCAACTGGTGCAACCATTGGATAGAAACGTCCATCTGGGGCAAGCGCGCCTGAGATATCTCCAATCGCCCAGATGTGGGGATAGTTATCAGCTTGCAGAGTTGGACCAGATGCAATTCGCGTTCCAGCGATAGGAAGGTTGAGTGCAGAAGCTGTTGGCTCACCCTTAACACCAGCTGCCCACACAGTTACCTCTGCAGGAATCGGCTCACCATCTTTAATAATGATTGAACGCGATTTAATCTCACGAACTGCTGTGCTGGTGCGCACATGCACACCGAGCTTTTGAAGATCACGTGTTGCTCTAGCTGAAAGCTTTTCGGAGAACATAGGCAGGATTCGTGGGCCGGCTTCGATGAGATAGATATCAATATGTTCTGCCGCATGCGCCATATCGTTCTTTAATGGACCGCGCTTGAGCTCGGCCAATGCGCCCGCCATCTCGACTCCAGTAGGACCACCGCCAACGACTGCGATTGATAGTCGCGTCTCATCTTCAAAGCGACAGAGATCTTCAAAGCGACGCATAACCTCGGCGCGGATTGTGATCGCTTCATGCACATTCTTCATTCCTAAACCGTGTTCGCTCACACCGGGAACTCCGAAATCAGCAGTCACCGAACCCATAGCAACGATCAGATGATCGAACTCTAGAACTTCAGATGAATCAAGCTTTACTGTTTTGTTCTTATGGTCAATCGAAATTGGTGAGCCCATACGGAACTTAACGTTTGTCTTTCGTAGTGCTCCACGAATCGGAGCGACTACGTGATCGGCTGCAAGACCTGCAGTCGATACCTGATAGAGAAGTGGCAAGAATGTTTGGTAGTTATGGCGATCGACAACCATTACTTCGGCCTTATCTCCGAAAGCCAAGGCAGCGCTCAGCCCGCCAAAGCCAGCGCCGAGAATTACGACACGGGGCTTTGTGGTGTTTCGAGTAGAAGTGCTCATGCCTTAAGTCTAGGCTCACAGTGTGAATAATGAGAATCAAGAGCGTAATTACCTTGTTACGGGCGCATCTGGCTATGTTGGAGGCCGCTTGGTTCGAGATTTACTCGATGATAAGAAGAACGTTCGAGTCTTAGTCCGCGATGCCAAGAAAATACTCGGGCAGAGCTGGGCAGCACATGTTGAGATCGTTGAAGGAAATGCATCTAACGCTGAAGATCTAGATCGAGCGCTAGAGGGAATCCATACCGCTTACTACCTACTCCACTCAATTAACGTCGCAACAGATTTCGGCGATATTGAATCTGCCATGGCAAAGGGATTTGCAGAAGCTGCCGAGCGCGCAAGAATTAAGCAAATTGTTTATCTCGGTGGAATCGCCAACGATGAAAACCGTAGCCGCCATCTGACATCGAGAATGAATACCGGCACACAATTAGCAAGCGGTTCAACTCCTGTTCTCGAACTCCGCGCGGGAATCATTATTGGATCAGGCTCAGCCTCCTTTGAGATGCTCCGCCACCTGACCCACCGCCTTCCAATCATGACAACACCAAAGTGGGTTTCAAATAGAACTCAACCCATCGCAATTCGAGATGTCTTGTATTACCTTCGATCTGCGGCGCTCTTAGAAGAGCCAGTTGACGGAATTCGAGATATTGGCGGCCCCGAAGTTGTTACCTATGCAGAGATGATGCAGAAATTTGCCGCCATTTCTGGCTTGCGCAAGCGCATAATCATCCAGGTTCCTGTTCTCTCACCAAAACTTTCTAGCCTTTGGATCGGCCTTGTAACCCCTGTCCCAACTTCACTTGCGAGACCTTTAGTTGAATCGTTGATTAGTGAAGTTGTCGTTGATCCAGCAAAGAGTATTGATTCAGTAATCAAAAAACCTGCTGAAGGATTATTGACAGTTACCCAAGCAATTGAATTAGCTCTGACAAGAACAGCGGATAACAAGGTAGATACACGTTGGTCTGATGCTGCACATCCGATCGCACCTTGGCAGAAAGCACAAGGCGATCCATCGTGGGCTGGCGAGTTAACTTTGAAAGATCATCGAGAAGTCACATCAGATGTTTCACTTGAATTTATCTGGCGCGAGATTGAAGGCATTGGCGGAGATCACGGCTGGTATGGCGCTGGTTGGATGTGGTACCTACGCGGATTAATCGATCGTGGTTTCGGCGGCGTAGGTCTTCGTCGTGGGCGCCGTGATCCAAACTTCTTGCGAGTGGGAGATAGTTTAGATTTCTGGAGAGTTGAAGAACTCGAGAAAGAGAAGAAGTTGCGTCTCTATGCAGAGATGATTCTTCCTGGCAAAGCATGGCTTGAATTCACAGTAAGAGAAGAAGATGGAAAAACTTTTATCTCCCAGGATGCTTTATTTGCACCTCGCGGATTAGGTGGACAGATTTACTGGTATCTCGTCTCACCCTTCCACCTCTTTATCTTTCCAACGATGCTTCGAAATATCGTTAAAGCGGCTAGAAAATCTGAGGCAACCTCCCACACTTTGTCATAGGTCATGTTTAGGATGGGCCATATGTCAGCGCTAGAAAATCCAAGTACCCAGGGCTCAACCCTCACCGACCTCGAGGGACGTATCCTCGACTTCGAACGTAATTGGTGGCGCTTTGCCGGTGCCAAAGAGTCTGCAATCAAAGAACTCTTCGATCTCAGCGCGCCTCGTTACTACCAGCTTCTCAATGACCTCATCGATCGTGACGATGCCCTCGAGGCTTCACCGATGTTGGTAAAGCGCCTACGCCGCCTCCGTGAGGCCCGTATGCAGGCTCGCTCGGCTAAGTAAGCCCCAAGCCACCCCTCATCTCCCACGCTCAAGACCCTTCTTTTCTGCCACCCCTTCACGCCTAAAACTTCCGTTTTGCCCAATCCCTTCACCCCCAAAACTCTCGTTTTGCGCTTGGGATTAAGCCCCCTTAGGCTTGGCGTTAGCACTCACGGGTCGAGAGTGATAACCATTGGCCCAATAAGTTCGACAATAAGAGGAGTAATTAGATGGCAAAGCAGATCGCCTTTAATGAAGAAGCACGCCGTGGTCTTGAGCGTGGAATGAACGTACTCGCAGATGCAGTCAAGGTAACCCTTGGGCCTCGCGGACGTAACGTCGTCCTCGAGAAGAAGTGGGGCGCACCAACAATTACTAACGATGGCGTATCAATCGCTAAGGAGATCGAACTCGATGATCCTTGGGAGAAGATTGGTGCAGAGCTCGTTAAGGAAGTTGCCAAGAAGACAGATGATGTCGCAGGTGACGGAACAACAACAGCAACAGTTTTGGCACAGGCGCTTGTTCGCGAAGGTCTTCGCAACGTAGCCGCTGGCTCAAATCCAATGGCACTCAAGCGCGGCATCGAGAAGGCAGTTGCAGCAATTGTTGCCGAGCTTCTCTCAATGGCGAAGTCAGTGGATTCTAAGGAACAAATCGCAGCGACCGCATCAATCTCTGCAGCTGATGCAACTATCGGCGAGATGATCGCAGAGGCGATGGATAAGGTCGGTAAGGAAGGCGTTATCACCGTTGAAGATTCAAATACATTCGGCCTCGAGCTCGAGCTCACCGAAGGTATGCGCTTCGATAAGGGATACCTTTCACCATACTTCGTAACAGATACCGATCGCATGGAGACTGTTCTTGAAGATGCATACATCTTGATCGTTAACGGCAAGATTTCATCGATCAAGGATCTCGTTCCATTGCTCGAGAAGGTCATGCAATCAGGTAAGCCACTTGCAATCATCGCTGAAGATGTTGAAGGTGAAGCACTTGCAACTCTCGTCGTCAATAAGATTAAGGGAACATTCCGCTCTGTAGCTGTTAAGGCTCCAGGTTTCGGAGATCGTCGCAAGGCGCAGCTACAGGACATTGCAATCCTCACAGGTGCAACAGTGATCTCTGAGGAAGTTGGTCTCAAGCTTGAGACTGCTGGCCTCGAACTTCTCGGTCGCGCTCGCAAGGTTGTTGTCTCTAAGGAAGAGACAACAATCGTTGAAGGTGCAGGAGATGCTGACCAGATTAAGGGTCGCGTCAACCAGATCCGCAGCGAGATTGCTAATACAGATTCAGATTATGACCGCGAGAAGGCGCAAGAGCGCTTGGCAAAGCTTGCTGGTGGAGTAGCTGTCATCAAGGCAGGAGCTGCAACAGAGGTAGAGCTCAAGGAGCGCAAGCACCGCATCGAGGATGCTGTTCGTAACGCTAAGGCTGCAGTTGAAGAAGGAATCGTCGCCGGTGGTGGCGTTGCACTTCTTCAGGCAGCAACAGCTGCATTTAAGAAGCTAAAGCTTGAAGGAGAAGAAGCTGTCGGTGCGCGCATCGTTGAAGTTTCAATCGAAGCTCCACTAAAGCAGATCGCAATCAACGCAGGACTCGAAGGTGGAGTCGTTGTTGAGAAGGTACGTAACCTCGAAGCAGGTTTCGGACTCAATGCAGCAAGTGGTGAATATGTAGACATGATCAAGGCTGGCATTATCGATCCAGCCAAGGTGACACGTTCTGCACTTCAGAATGCAGCATCAATCGCAGCTTTGTTTATTACAACAGAGGCAGTGATTACAGATAAGCCAGAGCCAAAGGGTGCAATGACACCTTCAGCTGCTGGTGGAGATATGGATTTCTAAAGCGTTAGAAATCCGATAAGGGGAGATTTCTAAAGATTTAATCTCCAATAAGCGTAAGAAGGGGCTGCCGATTAGTATCGGTGGCCCCTTCTGCTTTACCCTTAGAACATGAAGACCTTCGATGCACAGTCAATCGCACGTGAAGCAGCTCTCGCCGAGGCAGAGTTTGCAACACAAGTTGGTGACTTTATCTCTGTCGAATATGACGACGATAACCGCATCGCAACATATCTCTTTGAAGCGAGCATCTCTGGATATAAGGGATGGCGTTGGGGAATCACAATCGCAAAGGTTGATGAAGATTCCGAACCAACAATCTGTGATGTTGTAGTTCTTCCAGGTCCAGATTCACTTCTTGCACCTGATCACGTTCCTTATCGTGATCGAATTGTTCCGGATGACATCACACCTGGTGTCATCGTTCCAAGTTTGCTCGATGACACTCGACTTGTTCCTGGTGCTGCTGCACTGCCACAAGATGAAGATCTCGATGCAACTCAAGTATTTGATCTCGGACTTATGCGTCCACGCGTTCTCTCAATTGAGGGTCGCGATCAAGCATCAAAGCGTTGGTATGCATCTGACCGTGGGCCGGCATCACCGCTGGCAGAGCAAGCGCCAAAGCCATGTAACTCATGTGGCTTCTTCGTTCCACTTGCGGGATCACTCCGCTCTTCATTTGGCGTGTGTGCCAACGCAATTGCCCCTGATGATGCACGCGTTGTCTCGGTCGATCATGGCTGTGGCGCGCATAGCGAAGCGACTTTATGACGCCGAGCCGAGGACAAAGCGAAGCAACAATCGCATAATCCGCACGCTTAAACCGACTACCGCCCTCCGCTATTTCTAAGTTAAACTAACCCCCTGCCCGCATCCCCGCGGCGTTATATACACGAGTACTGAATCATCTAAAGGAGTAATCACTATGCCTACAGGTCGCGTGAAATGGTTCTCCCTTGAAAAAGGCTTCGGCTTCATCGCATCAGATGAGGGAGAAGATGTTTATTTAGCAGCGACAGCTCTTCCTGCTGGCGTGCCAACAGTGAAGCCAGGTACAAAGCTTGAGTTCTCTGTCATTGATTCTCGCAAGGGTCCACAGGCGATGTCAGTACATATCGTCGATGCACCTGTCTCACTTGCAGAAAATTCACGAGTCAATAACGATGATCTCGCTGCGATGATTGAAGACACCATCAAGATTCTCGACAAGGTAGGCAATGGTCTTCGCCATGGTCGCCACCCATCAGGATCTGAGGCAGAGCGCCTCGGTCGTGTTCTTCGCGGTATCGCTTCACAACTCGAAGCGTAATTACCTACTTAAATTATTTAGATCGCGTCGCGCTTATTGCGACGTACTGAGTAGCGAATTCCTGTAAAGCCTAAAGCTGCACCGACTACGCACGTCCAGATGATCTTCGCCTCTGCGCCTGCAGCAAGAGCTACGACACCTGCTGCAACCCAGCAGATGGTTCCGATAGAGACTAGAGTTACAACAGATTTAATCGTTGATTTCTCATTTGTGGTCATGGAAGAAGAGTAATGCGTAGAACAGTAGATAAGGATGGAAATTGGCGAGCTTTCCGCCATCGAAATTTTCGTATCCTCTTTCCTGCAAATGCGCTCTCCAATATCGGCACCTGGGCACAGCGCATTGCTCAAGATTGGCTCGTCCTAGAACTAACTGATAACAATGGTGGTGCACTCGGCTTAGTCACAGCCGTTCAATTCGCACCGTTTCTACTCTTAAGTCTCCATGGTGGCGCTCTCGCCGATCGATTTAATAAACGAAAGCTTCTCATCTGGACAAATATCGTTGCCGCACTCGCCTGCTATGGAATCGGCATCTTGGTAATGATCGAGAAGATTGAGCTCTGGCATGTATTCGTTGGAGCTGGAGTACTAGGCATTTCTTCAGCAATTGACGCTCCAATACGTCAAGCATTTACATCAGAGATTGTTGGGCATTCTGATGTCGCAAATGCAGTGAGCCTCAACTCAGCTAATTTCAACGCTGGACGCCTAGTAGGACCTGCACTTTCAGGCTTTCTTATCGCACATTTCAGCACTGGGCCATCATTTATTATCAACGCAACGACCTATCTCTTCGTGATCGCTGCCCTCTTTGCCATGCGTGAAAAGGATTTCTTTATACAGAAGAAGGAAGAAACTCTCGGGACAATTCGTGAAGGCATTCGATATGCCTTGGCTCGCCCAGATCTCTATGTCGTGATGATGCTGGTCTTCTTCTCTGCGACCTTCGGCCTTAACTTTCAAATCTTTAATGCCCTCATGGCAACGAAGGAATTCGGAAAAGGTCCTGCCTCTTATGGTCTACTCGGCACCTTTATTGCAATCGGATCACTCACTGGTGCGCTGCTGAGCGCTCGATTAGAGAGATTGAGAAATACTCGATTCATTATCAAACTTGGAATCGCATTCTCATTTACCGTTCTCGTACTTTCGATCGCGCCTTCATATCTCTGGTATTCACTTTGGCTACCAATCTGTGGAATCACCGCACTGACCATGTTGATCTCGGCAAACTCTTATGTGCAGACACATTCTGACCCTGCAGTTCGAGGCCGAGTGATGGGTATCTATCTCTTTATTTTCTTAGGCGGCACACCATTTGGATCGCTGCTGATCGGCTGGATGACAGAAGCTTTTGGCGTCCGTCAGACAGTTGCAGCGTGTGGCGGAATCTCACTCGCGGCAGCGCTGATGATTTGGGTTATTTATCGCGACCGCGTGGAAGAACCAGCAGATTTAAGAGTCTCTGCCATCCTTCCTTAAGCCTCGAGGCGGTCGAGCTCTTCCTTAGACATCTTCGCTGGAACTGCAATCACAATCGCAACAGCGATAAGAATCAATACCGGAACCATCAGATATGCACGGGAGATTCCAAAGCTATCGCCTAGAACTCCGAGCAAGAATGGCGCTCCACCAATAGCTAGACCAGCGGCGAGAGAGCTCTTTCCGATAGCAAGATCTGGGCGGCCATCGCTGTGGTTAATCATACGTAGCGATGTCAGCGCGAATTGCATAGAGATACCGAGGCCGCTTAAGAGCAGCATGGCCATGCTGATTGCAAGGTTATGTGAGAACCAGATTCCAAAGAAGCCAACGAATTGAAGTCCAAGAATTGTGAGGAGTTGGTGGTCAAGTGAGAGCTTATGCATGATGCGCCCACCGAAGAATCGACCAAGTCCCATACCAGTGCCGAGCGCCATAATTGCAATTGTTGATATTGCAGCAGATGCATCAGTGCGATCGCGCACAAGTGCCGCCGCCCAGAATGCGGTTGCAAACTCAGTAGAGATCGTTGCGACAAATCCAACCCAGGTAATCCAGAAAGCTTTTGAAAGCTTTCCACCTTGAGGTCCTTCACCTGTTGGTACATGTGGCTCGTTTGAACGCTCGCGACGGAAGAAGAAGAGATAGAGAGCGAGGGGCAAGATAACAAGAAGGCCAAGTCGCCAAAAGTCTGGAGCTTGCTGTGCGATAGAACCGATAGTAAATGTTCCGAAGACGTAACCGATAGATGCAATTCCATTTGCCTGAGCAACAGCCAATGGCGCTTGCGCGCCGTAATGACCGTTAAGTGATGTAACAAATGAGTTGATAACAGTTGAAGTTCCGAATCCAGTAACAGCTGCAGCAAGAATTGTCAGCGGAACAGGTTGTAAGAATGAGAGCGAAATTAATCCACCAACAAAGATGGTGAGACCAATCCAACCAGCGTTTGCGCGTCCAAATCTATGTGAGAACCAAGGATTACTTAGGCCGGCAAGAATTGATGCCACGCCCATTGCTGTTCCATGGAGACCTGCAATTGTCAGTGATGTGCCCTGATCGGCGCGAAGCAGAGGCTGGGCAGGGCCAAAGCCACCGAGGAAGAAGTTAACAACGACAGTCTGAAGGGCGATAGTCCAAAAGAAACTATCGCGGTTGAGTTTTGCCGGCATTACGAGAGCTGGCTTACAACGTAATCGATAGACGCTGTGAGGGCATCGATATCTGATGGATCAATAGCCGGGAACATCGCAATGCGAAGCTGGTTCTTGCCAAGCTTGCGATATGGCTCGGTATCAACGATTCCGTTAGCACGAAGTGCGGCAGCAACCTTTGTTGCATCGATTGAATCATCGAAGTTAATTGTTCCGATTACATTTGAGCGCTCTGCAGGATTTACAACAAATGGAGTTGTATAGCTGGTCTTCTCAGCCCAACCGTAGAGACGGGAAGCAGAATCAGCGGTGCGATCTGTTGTGAACTTAAGTCCACCGTTCTCATTCATCCACTTAACTTGATCTGCAAGCAACATCAAAGTGATAAGTGCAGGAGTGTTATATGTCTGATCGAGGCGTGAATTCTCAATTGCAATTCCGAGATCGAAGAATGCAGGGATCCAACGGCCTGATGCCTTGATCTTCTCTGCACGCTCAATTGCAGCAGGGCTCATCAATGAGAGCCAGAGGCCGCCATCTGATGCAAAAGATTTCTGTGGGGCAAAGTAATAAGCATCAAACTCTTTTGCATCAACGTGTAGCCCACCTGCTGCAGATGTTGCATCTACAAGGACGAGCGCTCCATCTGTTCCAGCTGGGCGCTTGATTGGCATTGCAACGCCAGTTGAAGTCTCGTTATGTGTGAGCGCGTAGACATCGATTCCCTCTTCAGCTACTGGAAGTGGGTGGGTGCCTGGCTCTGACTTGATGATCGATGGCTCGCCAAGGAATGGAGCCTCCTTAGATGCTGCGGCAAACTTTGATGAGAACTCACCGAAAACTAAGTGCTGTGAACGGTTTTCAATTAAACCGGATGTTGCGATATCCCAGAATGCTGTGGACCCACCGTTACCGAGGATGACTTCATATCCTTCGGGCAAGTTAAAGAGTGATGAGAGACCTTCGCGAACTTCTTTCACAACGTTCTTTACCGGCTTCTGTCGGTGCGATGTTCCGATGACAGAGTTTCCAGATGCGATTAACGATTGAAGAGCCTCTGGGCGTACCTTGGAAGGTCCTGCACCAAAACGTCCATCACGTGGCTTGATATCTGCTGGAATTATTATCTCTGCGCTCATGGAGCAATTCTACGGGTAGTACCTATTTATCTCCCAATGGGTACCTATTTATCTCCCAATGGCCCTCTGTGTTCTCGCGCTCATATCGAATCCGGTCGTGAAGACGTGAGTAACGACCCTGCCAGAACTCGATACTTGTTGGTAGTACGCGATAGCCGCCCCAATGAGGAGGGCATGGAACGGTCGTTCCCTCCGGCCATTTCTGCGATGCGCCTTCGTAGCGCTGCTCTAGCTCTTCACGAGATGCAAGTGGAGATGATTGGGCAGATGCCCATGCACCAATCTGTGATGACCAGGGACGGGTTGCGAAGTAGCCCTCAGATTCAGCGCGATCGATCTGCGATGCAAATCCGCTGATTGAAACCTGTCGCTCCATCGCATACCAAGGAAAGAGAAGAGTTACTTGTGAATGAACTCCGATCGCTTGAGATTTGCGGGAGTTGTAGTTAGTAAAGAATGTAAATCCACCTTCGCTAATATCTTTGAGTAAGACAGTGCGAGTTGTGATTGCATCTGATCCATCGGATGCGCTGCCAAGAGTAGAGAGCACCATCGCATTTGCTTCCACAATAAATTCATTATCAGCAGCCTCATGGAGCCAAGTGGTAAATGCGGCGATGGGATCTGCGCCGAGGTCGGTGATGCCATCGACCCCATAAGAGCGGCGCATAGCCGAGACATCTTTTCGGGTCTGGGCCTTGCGAGTGGTCTGATCGGGGCGCTCAATGCTCATGGATGTATCGAACCTCACTTTCGCTATGAGTGCATCCCACAGCTCTTTGGTCGCCAAGACCCCTCTGGCGGGTGCAGAATTGCCTAGAGATTTACCCTCAGATGTAGAGGAAACGAGCGGGGAGTTAAAAATGTCCGATGATTTCAAGCCAGGTCTAGAAGGCGTCATTGCATTCGAGTCAGAGATTGCAGAGCCTGATAAGGAAGGTAGCGCCCTTCGCTATCGCGGCGTTGATATTGAAGATCTCGTAGGTCGCGTCTCATTTGGAAATGTATGGGGACTCCTCGTCGATGATGAGTTCAACCCAGGTCTTCCTAACGCTGAGCCATTCCCACTTCCTGTTCACTCAGGTGATGTGCGCGTAGATGTGCAATCAGCGATTGCAATGCTTGCACCAGCATGGGGCTTTAAGCCACTTCTCGATATTGATGATGCAGAAGCTCGCAGCAACCTTGCGCGCGCATCAGTCATGGTTCTCTCTTACCTTGCACAGGCCGCTCGCGGAATCGTTGCAGCTCCAGTTCCAGAGTCAGAGATTGATAAGGCACATACAGTTGTAGAGCGCATGATGATTCGCTGGCGCGGAGAGCCTGACCCACTTCACGTTCGTGCAATCGATGCATACTTTGTATCAGCTGCAGAGCATGGAATGAATGCTTCAACATTTACATCACGCGTTATTGCATCAACCGGTGCAGATGTTGCAGCAGCACTGTCAGGTGCAATCGGTGCAATGTCAGGTCCACTTCACGGTGGCGCACCTGCACGTGTTCTCTCAATGATTGAAGATGTTGAGAAGATCGGCAATGCAGAGACCTACGTTAAGGGACTTCTTGATCGCAAGGAGCGCTTGATGGGATTCGGCCACCGCGTCTATCGCGCAGAAGATCCACGCGCTCGCACACTTCGCCGCACAGCAAAGGAGCTCAATGCACCTCGCTATGCAGTTGCTGAAGCTCTCGAGCAGGCAGCTTTGAAGGAGCTCCGTGAGCGCCAACCAGATCGCGTACTAGAGACAAACGTCGAATTCTGGGCAGCAATTATCTTGGACTTCGCAGAAGTTCCAGCACCACTCTTTACATCTATGTTTACCGCTGCACGTACTGCAGGTTGGTCTGCTCATATCCTCGAGCAGAAGCGC
>JBDLWK010000021.1:0-19056 GCA_039804335.1 Actinomycetota bacterium | reverse complement strand
ACAGCAGCGCGATATGAAGAAGCTTTTGAACGAATCACCGGTACTAAATTTTAATTGCAAGAACTAACAAGGGAGAAGCAAATGGCAATAATCGTGGTGGATGTAATGTTGAAGCCAGAGATTCTAGATCCACAAGGTAAGGCTGTTGCATCAGCGCTTCCTCGACTTGGATTCTCCTTTGCAACTGATGTGCGACAGGGCAAGCGCTTTGAAATTACTGTCGATGGTGATCCAACTGCAGCACAATTAGCAGAGGTCGAAGTTGCTGCAGAGAAGCTGCTCTCGAACCCAGTCATTGAGAACTTCACAGTTCGAGTAGAGAAGTAAGCGAGATGAAGATTGGCGTTGTTACCTTCCCAGGCACGCTCGATGATCGAGATGCCGCTCGCGCTGTTCGCTTCGCCGGTGGTCAAGCCATCGAGCTCTGGCACGATGATGCCGACCTCAAAGGGGTCGATGCAGTAATTCTCCCTGGGGGGTTTTCATACGGTGATTACCTCCGATGCGGCGCAATCTCACGCTTTTCACCTGTAATGGAGCCGCTGATCGCTGCTGCCAAAGGTGGGATGCCGCTCCTTGGAATCTGTAATGGTTTCCAGGTTCTTGCTGAGGCTCACCTGATTCCTGGGGCGCTTACCCGGAATCAGCACCTCCACTTTCTCTGCACCGATCAGAAGATTCGGATTGAAAATAACAACACAGCGTGGACAAACTCCTTCAGTCAAGATCAAGAGGTTGTTATCCCACTTAAGAATGGTGAAGGCTCATACCAGTGTGACGACGAGACTCTGAAGATGCTTGAGGGAGAAGGTCGCATCATTGCAAGATATGTTGGCGAAAATCCGAATGGATCACGAAACCTCATTGCAGGCATCTCCAATGAGCGCGGAAATATCGTTGGCTTGATGCCGCACCCTGAGCATGCAATCGATCCGCTTACCGGTCCTTCAGCCGACGGACTTTCTTTCTTTAGTTCAGTCATTAAATCTCTCGTTGCAGGAGGTGTGAAGTAATGTCACTCGATACCGTCGCAACAGCGAAAGCCAATCCAGATACACCCCAACCATTTGCTGAGCTCGGCCTTAAGCCAGATGAGTATGCAAGTATTAAGGAGATTCTTGGACGCCGCCCAACCTCATCAGAGCTGGCGATGTACTCAGTAATGTGGTCCGAGCACTGCTCCTATAAATCTTCCAAGGTTCACCTCAAGCAATTTGGCGATAAGGCAGTTAAGTCAGATGCGCTTCTTGTCGGAATCGGCGAGAATGCTGGTGTAGTAGATGTTAGTCAAGGTTATGCGGTTACATTTAAAATCGAATCACATAATCACCCCTCTTACATCGAGCCTTATCAAGGAGCAGCAACAGGTGTTGGTGGAATCGTTCGCGATATTTTGACAATGGGTGCGCGACCTATTGCAGTGATGGATCCACTTCGCTTTGGTCCGGCTGATGCGCCAGATACTCGCCGCGTACTTCCTGGTGTTATAGCCGGTGTTGGCGGATATGGAAATTGTCTCGGTCTGCCAAACATTGGCGGAGAGGTAGTTTTCGATGAGACCTACCTTGGCAACCCACTCGTCAACGCGCTCTGTGTTGGCGTCATGAAACATAGCGATATCAAGCTTGCAAAGGCTGCAGGTGCGGGAAATCTCGTTGTTTTATACGGTGCAAAGACCGGTGGCGATGGAATTGGCGGCGTCTCAGTGCTCGCCTCTGAAACCTTTGAATCTAAAGGCCCTGCTAAGCGTCCTGCTGTGCAAGTGGGTGACCCATTTGTAGAGAAGGTGCTGATCGAGTGTTCACTTGAAATCTTCGCCGAAGATCTCGTAGTTGGTATTCAAGATCTCGGCGGTGCAGGACTTTCATGTGCAACTTCGGAGCTCGCTTCAGGCGGTTCAGGTGGCATGAAGGTTCAACTTGAGAAAGTTCCACTACGCGATCCATCACTATCTCCTGAAGAGATTCTGATGTCAGAGTCACAAGAGCGTATGTGTGCAATTGTCGAACCATCAAAGATTGATCGTTTCCTTGAGATCTGTAAGAAGTGGGATGTGACATCAACGGTAATTGGTGAAGTCACAGATGGAACACACCTTGAAATCACTTTCAACGGAGAACTCATTGTGGATGTCCCGCCTCGCACCGTGGCACACGATGGACCTGTCTATAAGCGTCCATTTGCACAACCTGCATATATTGATGAGGTAGCGAAGGAAATCATCAATCCTCCACTTCCAACCTCTGCGCAAGAGATTAAAGAGACAATACTAAAGATTGCAGCAACACCAAACCTTGCTGATAAATCTTGGGTAACAGATCAATATGATCGTTATGTACAAGGTAATACGATTCAATCTCAACCAGATGATTCGGGTATGGTCCGGATCGATGAGAAGACACATCTTGGTGTTGCGGTCGCAACAGATGCCAATGCAAATTGGTCTTATCTCAACCCGTATGAAGGTGCAAAGTTAGCGCTTGCTGAAGCAGCTCGTAACGTTGCCACGGCAGGAGCGAAGCCACTTGCAGTTACCAACTGCCTTAACTTCGGTTCGCCCGAAGATCCGGGAGTAATGTGGCAATTTGCCGAGACCGTTCGTGGACTAGCAGATGGTTGTTTAGAGATGGGACTTCCAGTCACTGGCGGAAATGTCTCTTTCTATAACCAGACTGGTTCTATTGCGATTCTCCCAACCCCGGTCATCGGAGTTCTTGGGGTAATCCAAGATGTCCGCACCCGAACCCCAATGTCCTTCAAAGACGCTGGTTTAGAGCTATTTCTACTCGGTGAAACAGATGAAAATCTATCGGGCAGCGAATGGGCATATATCCACGGCATGCGTGGGGGCATTGCACCAACGGCAGACCTGCCACGCGAGATGCGCTTGATCGATCTCTTGGTCGCTGGCAATCAAAGCGCACTATTTACTGCGGCACACGACTTAAGTCAAGGTGGATTGGCAATTACTCTGATTGAGATGGTTCTTCGCCATCGAGTAGGTGCAACCATCAACTTAAGCAATGTAGGTATTGACCTCTTAAGTGAAACTCCGGGACGCGTTGTTGTTGCAGTCGAAAGCGAGAGAGCGTCAGAACTTCATTCGCTAGCTGCTCAGCACAATATTGCGCTCAGCGCTTTAGGGACAACTGGGGGAGATTCGCTAATCATTAACGATTCCTCAATATCGCTCGAAGAATTACATCTTGCCCATACCGAAACGTTCAAGAAACTATTTGGATAAATAGGAATGCGCGATCCCAAGGTCCTCAGCGAAGTGAAATCAACGCTCGCACTTCTCGCTGAAAAATTTCCCGGAAGAGCTATCGAGGTTCGTATTCCTCCTTATGCTGCCGTGCAATGTGGTGATGGTCCCAAGCACACTCGGGGTACTCCACCTAATGTGATTGAGATGGATGCAACTACCTGGTTGCAGCTCGTTGATGGAAGACGGACTTGGATCGATGCATATAGCGAAGGCTTGATCTTTGCATCCGGTAGTCGCGCAGATTTAAGTCACCTACTACCGCTCAGGAGCACCTCATGAACCGTAGAGCAGATGGAAATCTCAACCACAACCTTCTCGATGAGGATAAAGGACCACAGGATGCATGTGGTGTTTTTGGCGTTTATGCTCCGAGTGAAGAAGTTGCAAAGCTCACTTTCTATGGGCTCTATGCGCTGCAACACCGTGGCCAAGAATCAGCTGGTATCGCGACATCCGATGGTGAGCGAATCGTAATTTTTAAAGATATGGGCTTGGTCTCTCAGGTATTTACAGAGAGCGATCTAACTTCATTAAAGGGCGAAATCGCGATTGGACACTGTCGCTACAGCACCACAGGCTCAAGTACCTGGGTCAATGCGCAGCCAACTCTACGTCCAACAAAGTACGGCACGATTGCACTCGGCCATAATGGCAATCTCACCAATACCGGTCAGCTCTTTGATCTCGTCCGTGATCTCGAACCTGAAGTTCCAAAATTAGGACGCGGCGCAACGACGGATACAGAAATCATGACAGCGCTGATTGGTTTACAAGATCACGAGACAATCGAAGAGAACATCGTTGCGGTTCTTCCACTCTTACAGGGCGCCTTTTCATTGGTGATTATGGATGAAACAACTCTCTATGCCGCGCGAGATCTAAACGGTGTTCGACCACTCGTACTCGGAAAATTAGCAAATGGTTGGGTTGTTGCATCTGAGACTGCAGCTCTCGATATTGTTGGCGCCACATTTGAGCGCGAAATCAAACCCGGCGAATTTATTGCCATCGATGGCGATGGTCTTCGATCACAGATGTGGGGAACTCCGGATCCAAAAGGATGCATCTTTGAATATGTTTATCTCGCCCGTCCAGATACAACCATTGCCGGACAGAGCATTCATGCAGTGCGTGGTGCGATTGGTCGCCGCTTAGCAGTTGAGTCACCTGTAAATGCCGATCTCGTTATTCCGGTTCCAGAGTCTGGAACCCCCGCCGCAATCGGTTTCGCAAAGGAATCAGGAATCCCGTTCGGTCTAGGCTTGGTAAAGAATTCATATGTGGGTCGTACATTTATCCAACCTTCACAGACAATCCGCCAACTTGGTATTCGTCTCAAGCTCAACCCGTTACGTGAGATCATCGAAGGCAAGCGCATCGTTGTTGTCGATGATTCAATCGTCCGTGGAAATACGCAGCGCGCTATTGTGAAGATGCTCCGTGAAGCTGGAGCGCTAGAGATCCATGTGCGAATCTCATCGCCACCTGTGAAATGGCCATGTTTCTACGGAATCGACTTCGCAACTCGCGCTGAACTTATCGGCGCCGAGATGACGGTCGAAGAGATTCGCCAATCCATTGGCGCAGATTCCCTAGGATTTGTTTCAGAGGCCGGGCTCATTGAGGCCACGAAGGTAGCGGAAAATAAGCTCTGCACCGCCTGTTTCTCAGGCAAATATCCCATCGCAATCCCGGCAGATTTATCTGAAGGTAAGACGCGGCTAGAAATTACGGAGGTCTAATGATGGCTACTTACAAAGATTCTGGCGTTGATATCGATGCCGGAGATCGCGCTGTTGAGTTAATGAAAGCATCTGTCGCTCGCGCAACTCGCCCAGAGGTTATGGGAGGTATCGGTGGCTTCGCCGGACTCTTTGACGCTACCAAGTTAAAGGATATGAGACAGCCGCTACTTGCTACATCAACTGATGGCGTTGGAACAAAGACTGAGATCGCACGTCAGATGGGTATCTACGACACTATCGGTGAAGATCTTGTAGCCATGGTGGTCGATGATCTCGTTGTCTGTGGCGCTGAACCGCTCTTCATGACGGATTACATTGCAGTTGGAAAGGTCATCCCAGAACGCATTGCTGCAATCGTCTCGGGTATAGCAACAGGATGCATTAAGGCGGGGACTGCACTGATTGGCGGAGAGACAGCGGAGCACCCTGGCCTCTTGAAAGAAGATGAATTTGATATAGCAGGTGCAGCAACAGGTGTGGTCGATAGTGACCTCCAATTAGGTGCGCACCGAGTTAAAGCTGGAGATGTAATTATCGCTATGCCCGCAAGCGGAATCCATGCAAATGGTTTCTCGCTTGTTCGACACATCATTGCTACTCAAGAGCTCGATCTCACTCGTAATTACGATTTCTCAAAATCACTAGGTGAAGTTCTCTTAACTCCAACTGAGATTTACACTCTCGATTGTCTCGCACTTATAAAGGCGCAGCAGGAAAATATTCGTACCTTCAGCCACATCACAGGTGGTGGGCTCGCTGATAACACCGCGCGCGTGATTCCAGATGGCCTTACCGCAATTTATGACCGCTCTACCTGGTCGCTTCCACTTGAGATGAAATTCTTAGCCGATGTTGCCTCTGTTCCGCAGGCAGATCTGGAGCGAACCTGGAATGCTGGAATTGGAATGAGCGCAATCGTTGACCCTTCGGTTGCTGATTTAATACTGCGCTCATTGGCGGCCCGAGGGATGAAGGCATGGATTGCCGGTAAGGTCGAAAAAGCAGCAGAAATGGGCGCTCCTCGCGCATACTTGGTCTCTGATTATTCATAGTCGCAAGAAATAGTCGCAAGAAGAGGTAGAACAGATGGCAAGTAAGTCAAAGCAGGTTAAAGCAGCACAAGGCAAGAAGGATCAACGCCTTGTTTACTGGTTGATTGCCATCCCGGTCATAACCTTTCTCATCAAATTAATCACCATGAGCAATGCCACTGGCGGTGGCTGGCTTGGCGCAGATGGCGAGAATTATCTCGGTGGCGTCGATGGAATTTTGAAAGATGGCCTCTTCTCAAAAGAACGGCTACTTGGATATTGGCCGGCAGGTTACCCAATCCTGATTTGGTTGATGACGAAGATTTCAATCGCACATATCTTGTGGGTCATCTCAATTATCCAGAGCGCCTTCTATGGATATGCCAGCTATTACTTCACTCGCCAATTACGCGATACTAAGTTAAAGCCATACCTTTTCTGGATTGCAATGATTCTCGCAATCAATCCAACGCTCTCGCTGAGCTCTCTTGCAGTCGGATATGAAAGCCCAATCGCTGCATGTATGTTGATGATTACCGGTCTTATTATCAAATCTCAACAGAACCCGATCGATCGACGTTTCTGGATTCGAGTTGCCGGTGTCGGTGGATTCTTTGCTCTGGCAACATTTATGCAACCACGTTGGTTGCTCACAACGCTCGTCGTCGCAATCGTCTGGGCGTTGGCATATAAAGGTCGCAAGCAACAGGCGCTTATTCTTATTGCAGTGATGGCGATTATGTCGATTGCACCAGCAGCTTTAATGGCGCGAAATATCAAGGCCGGTAATGGCGCCGTGATTTCAACAAACCTCGGCGTCACGATGGCTATCGGTGCTGGCGATGAGACTGCAGGTGGTTACAAGCGAACTGGACCAGAAGTTCCATGTGAACCAACACCTCCGGCAACTACCGTGACTGACAACGATAAGGTGAAGTGTGTTATCAAGTGGTATGCCACCCATCCAGTTAAAGCGGTGAAGCTCTTCATCAATAAAGGATTCTTCTATTGGTCTCCTTGGTCAGGACCGATCGTCAATGGCACGATGGCACGTAATCCATGGCTCAAGATTGATCCGATTCTCAATATCGCCCGCGGCAGCCAGCAAGGAAATGATCTGGTCTATGGCACCGTCGGAAAGGTCATCTCATGGCTCTGGATGCTCGGAGGCATCAGCCTCTTCTTTATCGGCTTCTTCTGGCTCCGCTCACATAAGGGAATCTATAGCCAGCTCGCCTGGCTGAGCTTCCTGCCAGTCGTTATCTCCTGGCTGGTCGGCATGGGCACGATCGGCGACCACCGATTCCGCATCCCTACGATGTCCCTCAGCCTAATTCTCCAGGTTCTGGGCTACTACGCCCTCCGCCACCGGGCTAAGACAGGCTCATTTAAGGTCTCGGTCGAGCCCTAGGGCTCTCTGCTTTGGTGGGCAGGTGCCTCTCGCGATAACCTACCCTCCTGGAAAACATACATATTCCGATGAGGAGGTCTCGCCCATGGGTCGCGGCCGTGCAAAAGCAAAGCAGACAAAAGTCGCTCGTGATTTGAAGTACAACTCCCAAGAGATGGATATCGAACGTCTCGCAAAGGAGCTTCATAGCGATGCACCACTTCAGCCAGAGCGTGATGATGATGATCCGTTCGCTGAAGGTAATTACATCCCTCGCGCTTAATTGTTGGCTCGTATGAGCTCGACTCCTTATGTCGCATCACTTCGAATCTTCGAACCTATCTCAGCTTTTCCTGCCGCCGATCGTTTGCGGTGGGAGGCGATTCCTGCAGATCTCGATACTCGTGAGGAAGAACAGGCGCTCGCTCTCCGAAGATTAGTTGCACCTGAATCTCCTGCGCTTCGCCCAGATGGTGTTCACATCCTCGATCTCGATGGTGCGCGGTTTATCTCACCTTGGTCCACCGCAACTCGTTGCTGGTCTGCCCTCGATGACTTTAAAGATTCTATGCCTTCAACAGTGACGCCATTCTTTATACCACCTGCGCTGGAAGAAGTAATCACATCTGGCATGGAGAGTATCGAAGATCGCGTCCCACATATTCTTACTGAGACTTGGATGGTTCCACCACGTTGGCTTGCACTCTTTATTCCAGAAGATCGTGAACGTGGGTATCGAAATGAAGTTGCTTATTCGATTGCGCGTACGACAATTGGAAAGGCGCTTGAGCGCTCAAGAAATTCACATGAGGTAGTTCTCGCATCCTTCGGTGAAGGAGTTGTTGAAGAAGAAATTGAAAATCTCATCGAATGGCTCGAGCTCTTTCATCCACTATCGATGGTTGAACTCGATTATGGAGGGCTCGCTCATTATCTTGATGGCACGCTTAAGGCAGATGGCCTCGCCGGGATTGAAGATGATGGCTCTATCGAAGATGTCATCTTTAGCCTCTCCGGGCTAGCTTCAGGTGATGGATCTATCGCTGGCGAGGGATATAACCGCTTGGTCAGTCGCTGGCGCCCCGTTCAGGCGATAGAAGCAGCGATGTAATTGGTGGGAAGCCCCTTGCCAACTCACCCCTTTCTCCCCGATACTTCCCGACATAACGGAGCAATTCGGACATTGCTCGCAACGACAGAGAGGAGAGAACGCTGATGAACCGCATCCCAGAAGCTGAAACTCTCCTCACCCCTCGCGAAGTTGCCGATCTCTTTGGAGTAGATCCAAAGACTGTGACACGTTGGGCGAAGGCTGGAAAGCTCACCTCAATCCGCACCTTGGGTGGACATCGCCGTTACCGCAAATCTGAGGTCGATGATCTTCGAGCAAATTACTTTAAGAGCAATAGCTAAATAATCTTTATGAGTTATTCGATACCTCAATTTGCCCTACTAGGTTTTCTCACCTTTACTCTCGTTGGGCTCATTACTCCGCAGATGCGCAAAGTTGCAATTCACTTTGATGCAGTCGATGCGCCAACGCTCGAACGCAAATCACAGAAGGAACCTGTTCCTTATCTAGGCGGAGTAGCAATTGCGATTGGCGTCATCGCTGCTTCGTATGGATCTATGTTGGCAGTTGATTTCTCATGGCAGACGATAAGACTTGCCAGCACGGTCTTAGTTCCAGCGATTGCAATCTCTGCCATGGGTTTGTGGGATGACCTCAAAGGGTTGCAACCTTGGCCACGATTAATTGCACAAACTATTACTGGTGTTGGTGTCTCATTTATTTTAATTGCAACTGATACTAGCGGCGTAGCTTTCGGAAATACCTTCCTCAATTACGCAATCACAACGCTCTGGATTGTTGGAGTCTGCAACTCAATTAATTTCTTTGATAACCACGACGGGGGAGCGGCAGGAACAGTTGCCGTTATTACCTTCTTCCTCTTCTTTATCGCCTATGACCGCCAACAGGTGCTCGTTAGCGCGCTAGCAATTGTGACCGCGGGTGCGACAGCGGGATTCTTGATCTGGAACCGCCATCCAGCGAAGATTTATATGGGAGATGCCGGTTCTCTCTTCCTCGGAATCATCATCTCAGTGCTCACAATTCGCCTCAGCCCAGGAGTTGTACCCACCTACAAATCACTCGCGATTCCAGTGCTATTGATGGCGGTGCCGATTCTCGATACAACGGTCGCTGTTATCTCACGCCTTTATCGCGGAATCTCGCCATTTCAAGGCGGCCGTGATCACCTTTCACATCGCTTGATGCGTATCGGTTTCCAGAGAAAATCGACCGCTATCTCGCTGTGGGCACTTGCAGCCTTCTATGGCGGATTAGCTCTCGCTCTCTATACCTGGCCAGATACTCGTGGCAATGCAATCATGGCGATTGCAGCAATTACCTGGCTGGTAAAGCTCATAGCATTCCTACGAATTCCATCTGAGGGGTAAACTACTTACATGTCTAATACCCCAGCTGATGATGTAAAAGCAAAGATGCTCGCTGCCCTTGAAGCGAAGAAGAATAAGAAGGGCGCGCCTGGCACACAGAATCATGCTGAGAGCGGATCAAAGATTAAGGGTGGCCAGCGCTCTGGTGGTGCACCACAGGTTCAGCGCAAGGCTGGCCCTTCAGGTTCTGGCTCTGCAGGCTAATTCACCTTTTAGCACGTGCAGTTTCTCTTTGAGATTCGAGTTCGACCTAACTCTTCACGAAATAAGGTCGGCGGAAGTGTTGGTGAACCTCCCCGTTTAGTCGTGGCTGTGCAAGCTCCTGCTGTCGATGGAAAAGCCAACCAAGCTGTTGTAAAGCAATTGGCAGATGCCTTTAACCTTCGGGCTCGTGATTTCACAATAGTCTTCGGTGAACTCGGACGAGATAAAAGGCTCACCGTTGAAGGAGTTTCACCGGAGCAAGAAAAAACTCTCCAAGCAAAGCTTGAAGAGTTGATGGGTGAACCTAAACTTTTTTAAACATTATGGAGTGGCTCGGGACAGGATCGAACTGTCGACCTCACGATTTTCAGTCGCGCGCTCGTACCAACTGAGCTACCGAGCCTTTATTTAATTGTTAATCAATTTCAGATGGCGAGCCATTGAAATCTTTTAAAAAAGATAGAGAGTGTGTGGACACTCCCTATCTTTAGCGACCCGGACGGGACTTGAACCCGCGACCTCCGCCGTGACAGGGCGGCGCGCTAACCAACTGCGCTACCGGGCCTTGATAAATCAAAGCCTTTACAACTGAACTGCCTTACGTGCCCCCAACGGGATTCGAACCCGTGTTACCGCCGTGAAAGGGCGATGTCCCGTGTTACCGCCGTGAAAGGGCGATGTCCTAGGCCCCTAGACGATGGGGACGTATGAGGCTGGGAAAGAATACAGGCTCAGCACCCATGCTCCAAACCGGTTAAACCAGCGCAAATTACAACTGTTGGGCTTTACGAATTGCAATGATGGAGGTCGTAATCAGAGTCAATCCAGCTGCCATCAGACCTAGCAGAGCGCCAAGTGAACCACCGAGGGTGGCGCCGACAAATTCGCCCGTTGTGAATGTAGTAATCGCAACGGCGCCAAGAAGTAGCGGCCAGCGGCGATCTTGCAGATAGATCCAGGCCAGGGTTGGAACTGCCAGTAGTGCCACGAGATATGAAGTAGGGCGATGATCACTAAGGAAGAGAAATTGACTAGCGAGAAATAACGTCGCCGCGCTAATTAAATAGCCAAGCGTTTGATCGACCATTCTGCTCCAAGAGAGATAGAGCCAGATTGTTGCCAGGATGGTCCAATAAATTGCATAGATTGAGTCAATCTCTGGTTCGTTTCTCGTTATTTCACCAAGAATCATCAGGCCCGCAATAAATAGATATCCATATGCACCGATATGAAGTATCTCGTGTTTATATTTAATAAAGGCGGCGAGCGAGATTGCTGCGCCAATAGAAAATGGCGCCCACGGTGCGCTATCCATCTCGGTGGTCAGCGCAATAGAACCAGTTGCTGCGATCGCAGAACCCATAAAGAGAACGCTTGTTAAACGAAGGCGCATCGCATTGAGATTGCCGAGAAATATTGCCGTGATTGCTAAGAGAATAGAGAGGATGCCGAGAGAACCAACACGAACATATCGTGGTGCATCCTGCCAATAATCTCCCGCAAGGAGAATGGTCGCTATCAAGATAAATGCGCCGCCAAGGTATGCAGCGATCTCAGCGAAGATACTCTTGCGAGATTGAGAACTATCGAGAGCGAGAAAGCGAGAAGTTACTAATTCGGATTGCTCTGCAGAAATTGCACCTTCACCTACGAGGGATTGAAGAACCCCTCGTAAGCGTTGAGAGCCTTCTTGCAATTAGAGCGCCCACTGAATGGTGATCGAGACAGTTACATCTTGCTGACCAAGATCAACAACTGTTGCAGCATCGCCTTCAGCCTTAGCTGATGCGACAAATACTGGAGTTGAAATTGATGGGCTGCCATTCTCGGTGAGGTAGTTAACCTTGCCGAGCTTGACGCCAAGGAGCTTGGCATAAGAAGTAGCCTTCGCCTTGGCGTTCTTTACAGCAACTGAACGTGCTGATTCAGCAGCCTTTGCGGCATCAACCACGAATGGTGATACTGAATTAATCTGGACTGCATCGCCTGCTGCGGCAACTACATCATCGACAATTGAGCCTGCCTTTGCAGCGGCACGGATAACGACAGAGAAAACCTGGGATCCACGGTAGCCGGTAAGAGTTGAGCCACCATTGTTCTCGTATCGATACTCTGGATAGACGGTGATGTTCTGTGTAGCAATATCTTTTGTGGCTACACCGGCTGCAATGAGCGCTTTACGGACTGCTGCCGAATTTGTATTTGCAAGCGCCAGCGCTTCTTTATTGGTATTTGCAACAACGGAGACTGTCGCTGTAAGACGCACTGCATCAGGTGCAACCTTCACGGTTCCCTCAGCGCTGACTGTGATGTAGCGAGTTGCTGTTGCAGCGTTAGCAGTTGTCGGCAGAACAAGAGCCGCAATCAAAGCGATCGGGGTTAGTAGGAGAAGTGACTTCTTAATTGTTGAGGTTGTCATACCCCAAGTATGGCCTATCTACTCTGTGAAATTTCATAGAGAGATGCATGATCTGCGAGAGATTTATCAAGTGAAAAATATTTCTCGGCATGGGCTCGCCCGACTGAACCAAGTTGATCGCGGAGATCTTCATCAGTGACAAGTGCGCTGAGAGCGCTAGCCATCGCGCCTGCTTGGGTGGAGGTGAGAAAACCTGTTTCGCCGTCAATCACAATATCTGCAATAGAACCAACGCGTGGGGCCACAATGGGAATTCCGGCGAAAGCCGCCTGAATCAAAGTAAGCGGTATACCTTCATTATCGCTAGTGAGGATTGCGATATCACTAGCGGCAAAAAGTTGATCGATATCTGAACGCCATCCCAGGAATGTGACTGGTAATTTCTCTTCAAGCGCCCGAGCTTTTGAGCTCTCAAATAATTCGCCTTCACCTGCGATTAAGAAGTGAAGTTTAAGACCTCGGCCCATAGATGCTGCAGCCACATCAAGTAAGCGGTCTGGTCGCTTGATCTGAGTCAATCGACCAACAAAGGTGCAGTAGATAGCATCGAGATCTAAGCCGATTCTCTGTCGCGCAGCATCTCTATCGAACTCCTGTGGAGCAGGAAGGCCAGGAAAGAAGACGCGATACTGATCAGGCTTACCTATACCAACTTTGAGTAAATCATCTTTTACTTGATTTCCAACGGCGATCAAAATGTCAGTGCGGGCAGCAAGTGATTTCTCAATTGCAATTACTAATTTGGTTTTCCAACCAGCAAAGTAACCATGCAAAAGGTGGCCGTGGAAGGTGTGAACTTTCAGAGCGCTACTACCCGCAAGGTTTGCTGCCAGGCGTCCAAGAACGCCTGCCTTGGCGGTGTGGGTATGAATGACATCTGGATTCTCGCGTCGGATTAGCGCAATGAGTTTTAAGAAAGCTCGGGCATCTGCCATTGGTGATATTGAACGGCCGAGTCCCCCAACACGTGTTGCCTGAATGTCAGTTGCAACGGTCTCGAGGTAATCAGCTTCGTTATCGGCGCAGTAACCAGTGATGAGCTTCTGCTCAAATCGATTGGAATCGAGCCCACGCATCAAATCAGCGACGATGACGGCAGGACCACCCACATTCATGCGGGCGATAATCTGGAGAACCTTGATTGCCATGTGGTTATCTTCTCGCAAAATAGAGGGATAATTGGCATATGAGCCAGGGACAATTTATCTCCTTCTGTACCGCTGATGCACTTACTAGGGCGGCGGAGCAATTAATGGCTGGTGTATTGGTCGCCTTTCCAACAGAGACTGTCTACGGCCTGGGTGCTGATGCAACAAATGGCGAGGCAGTTGCTCGTATTTATCAGGTGAAGGGGCGCCCAGCCGATCATCCGCTGATTGTGCACTTGGCAGATATGCAAGATATTGCTGATTGGGCAGAAGAGATCCCTGATTACGCAATTGATCTTGCGCGCTCTTTCTGGCCTGGTCCAATGACTCTCATCCTTCAACGCAGTGAATTGGCAAAAGACTTTATTACAGGGGGCCAAGAGACCGTTGGTCTTCGAGTACCGGATCACACCCTCGCTCTCGCATTCCTTAACGCATTTAAGAAGATTGGCGGCAAGGGCGTAGCTGCACCTAGTGCTAATCGCTTTGGACACCTTTCTCCGACGACGTCGGAAGCAGTCCGAGATGAACTAGGTGAGTTTTTAAATGAGAGTGACATCGTTCTCGATGGCGGTCCATCATCAATTGGAGTTGAATCAACGATTATTGATTGCACTGGCGCTGCTCCACGAATATTGCGACCAGGTGCAATAACTACCGACATGGTTGAGGCTGTCACAGGAGTTAAAGTTGAAAACCGCCAAGATGTCATTCGCGTCAGCGGTTCGCTCGAACATCACTATGCGCCAGCTGCACAAGTTTTATTAGATGGCCATCCACGTCCGGGTGATGGCCTGATTGCGCTCAACACTTTCCCCACACCGGAAGGTGCGATTCGCCTTGCCTCTCCAATCAACAATGAGGATTTTGCGCGCCAGCTCTATGCAGCTCTGCGCGAGGCAGATGCGCAAGGTATTGATCAAGTTATTGTCATTCAGCCAGAAGGTGCAGATATTGCAATTGCAATCCGCGATCGCCTTGGTCGAGCAGCTAGCGGTCGATAATTAGCGAATAGAGCTACGGTTTGACACACCTACATAGAGTGGCGTGCTAATCCCGGGTGAGAAGGCATCAGAATCGGCGGGAGAAAAGACGGCGGATAAAACCACAGCGCCACGAACTGAAGGCTTCCAGGAACATGTAACGGTATATGAATTAGAACTTGAAGTTGGTTTGTTGATGCAACCTGCAATTCTTTTTCCGTTAGCAAAGAAAGTTATCTTCCCAGGTGCTGAATCACTGGTTGCGGTCAAAGTTTTGCTTTGACGGTAGATCACAGCGCCAGCCGGGAAAGATAGACCGATATTCGAAGCAGTTGCCACAGATGATCGTTCATAGGCCCCTGCACTCCAAAACGAGCCGGTACGAGCAACTCCCCGCTGATCAATAGTTGTATATAGAGCCCCCACAGAGCTGGGCACAACACCCATTAATTTCGATGCAGAGTTTGTGATCGCAAAGTTTGGGGTAGTACCACCGTTGAGCGCTGCGTTTGGGGCAAGGTACATATTTGCCACACTGGAAACAACATTTGTTGCCTCGAGGGCGGTCTGGCGGATTCCTGCACTATTTATATTGTGTAAGCAGCTAAAACCAGTGGAGGTATCGATATTGGACACACTGTAAGTTGCATACCGCGCAGTTGCGTTAATTGAGCAAGTACCTGTACTCGAACTATTGGCAAAGACAGACCCAACCGATCGCATGGAACATTGATTATTGGTGGCGCAATAAATATCTGCCTTCCCGGAAGATACAGCAACAGAGTTTTCGTTAAAGGTGTCGAAATTTAGGAAGAGAGTGCCGTAATCATATGAAACCGCCCCATATCCAACAGAATTTGAGATGGCTCGGTTATAGGCAATAGTCGAATTAGTAATTGTGTAAACCGAAGCTATATTTTGAAGTCGAAATGCTAAGGCTGAACCGACTGATGCAACTTGGTTGTACATAAAAGAGCTGCCAATAATGGTGGCGGTTTCATAACCTCTGAGTGAAAAGTATCCCCCGCCAGACGTGGTTCCTGTTGCGGTGGATGTATTTGATTCAACTCTTGAGTACTGCAAATCAAAAGTTTTCCAAGGAGCTGCATCAGAAGTACTTATCAATCCGAGCCCGCCACCTGTGGAACCTGAGTTGTCATGAATATACGAATTTCTAACTGTCAGATTACGATTTCCTTGGATGCCTCCACCGTATGTTCCATAGGAAGTTCCGTTACCACCAGTAATTTCAAGTGAATCAATAATTAATGGGCCGGCGCTAGATTCTAAGACTCCCCAACTGCGCGTGCCAGTTGCTCGGATTCTTCGCAGAGTTCCAATTTGATCACTCTGAATTGTTAATGTTCCTGCACCGGTGTAATTCAATCTTGCGGTGGTATCGATATCGGCTGTTACGGTAATAACTCCGCCGCCACCACTGTTGCAGGTAGTAAATGCGCTCTGAAGTTGCACAAATGTTGAAACACTTTCGTTGCAAGCCGCGGCATTTGCCTCTGGCGCTCCCACAGCGATTGGAACCATTAAGGAAACTGCAAGTAGCGCAATTCGCTTTCTCAATGTCTGGGAACTCATTTGGCAAGGATACTCTCCACTAATCCGCTCCAAAACAGCATTTGCTCCCATTAAGAGGCTACAGATCGATAACTGCACGAGATAACCATAAGATGGGTTCATGAATACAAAAGGCTACGCAGCACTTTCAGCAGGTTCAGCACTCGTCCCATTTGAATTCGATCGCCGCGATGTCGGCGCTCATGATGTAGAGCTCGATATTAAGTTCGCTGGTATCTGCCACTCTGATATTCACCAGGCCAAAGAAGAGTGGGGACCTGCAATTTTCCCCATGGTTCCCGGCCATGAGGTTGCAGGCGTTGTCACATCAATTGGCACCTCTGTCACAAAGTTTAAAGTCGGCGATCACATTGGTGTCGGTGTCTTTGTTGATTCATGCCGCAAGTGCGAGCAGTGCCTTAAAGGCTTGCAGCAATACTGTGAAGAGGGAATGACCGGCACCTATAACGGTCTCGAGCGCGATGGAAAGACAGTTGCAATGGGCGGTTACAGCAATCGTTTTGTTATAAATGAGGATTATGCAGTTCATGTTCCAACCAATCTTCCACTTGATGGAGTAGCACCACTGCTCTGTGCGGGTGTAACTCTCTGGTCACCTATCAAGCACTGGAAAGTCACAAAGGGCACAAAGGTTGCAGTTATGGGCCTCGGTGGACTCGGCCATATGGGAGTTAAGTTTGCAGTCGCAATGGGCGCAGAGGTAACTGTTCTATCGCACTCACCTTCAAAGGAAGCTGACGCACTTGCAATGGGCGCGCAACACTTTGTTTCTACAAAAGACCCAGAGAACTTTAAGAAGATTGCCAAGAGCTTTGATCTGATTCTCAATACAGTCAGCGCTGAACTCGATATTAATCAGTACCTTAATTTGTTAAAGCAAGATGGAACTCTCGTTGTCATCGGCTTGCCAGGCAAGCCTTACGCAGTTCATGCAGGAGTCTTGCTCGGTGCACGTCGCTCGATGGCAGGCTCGATGATCGGTGGAATCCCTGAGATGCAAGAGATGCTTGATTTCTGTGGAGAGCACAACATCCTCAGCGATGTCGAGGTCATCAAGGCTGACTACATCAATAAGGCCTATGAGCGCACGATTGCCAGTGATGTGAAGTACCGTTTCGTGATCGACGCTTCAACTTTCTAAGCATTTATGCCTTAGGTACCATCTGCTTATGCGCAGCTGGGGCAGGCTATTCGTTACTGGAGCGGTTCTGCTTACCTGTATAACGATTCCACTAGAAAGTAGCTCTGCTGCATCTGCATGCTCGCCGGCAAGTTCAGATTCAGCTGGAGTTCGAAAACTCACCTTTACAAATACCACTGCATGCACCTGGACAGTTCCGGCATATGTAACTTCGGCATCGACAATCTTGATTGTTGGCGGCGGTGGCGGTGCTGGGTATTACGGAAATGCAGGTGGCGGTGGCGCTGGAGCACTTGTTGTGACAACAAACTTTGCGCTCACCCCAGGATCAACTTTTGATATAACGGCGGGAACAGGTGGCGCAGGTTCTACCGCTGGTGGTGGATCAAGTGGAACTGCTAGTTCCTTTGGATCCGTAACTGCAACTGGCGGCGGCGCAGGCGCAGGCGGAGATAACATCAATGGAAATGCAACTCGAATCAACAACGGCGTGACGGGCGGTTCAGGTGGAGGTGGCTCGTCATATACCCAGGTTCCTAATAGCAGTGGCGGCGGTACAAATGCCGCAACAGGAATCTCATCACCGTGGAGTGCATTCGGATTTAGCGGTGCAGGTGGGTCAGGCAACGCTGGCGGTGGCGGTGGCGGCGCTGGTGGAGCAGCCTCAGGTGGAACCGGTGGGGCCGGCAAAATATATTTTGGTACTACATATGCAAAAGGCGGATCGGCTGGGCAATCCGTCAATCAGCTAGTTGCTGGTTCTGGAAATGGCGGAAATGTAATCTCTTCCGGTGGTACGGGATCAAGTGGATCAATAACAATTCAATACACAATTCCTGTTCCGATTTTTTCCTACGCATCTTCTTCTGTGGCAACCGTAACTGGGGTTGCATTTTCAACCAACACAATTACCTCAACGGGAACACCAATCGCTAGCTACTCCATATCTCCCTCACTTCCCGGCGGAGTATCTCTCAATACAAGTACTGGAGAATTAACTGGCGCTCCGTCTGCCTTGTTAAGTTCGACAGTTTTTACCGTAACTGCTACAGATTCGGGTGGGGGTACGGGAACGACCACAATTACGCTTGTTATTACCCCTGGCCCTGCAACCATCACAATAAATAATGTTTCTGGCTCAATCAATAAAGGTAAGAGCTCCAACGTAGTCGCCACAGTAAATACCGCCGGCAAAGTCCGATTCTTTGCGAGTGGAAAACGTATTCCGAATTGTCTCGCAGTTTCAACAGTTACTTCAGGAACGATCACTGCAACTTGTGCGTGGAAACCAATAACTCAGAATCCGACTGCATTGACCGCCACGATTACCCCTTCAAGCAATGTCTATACAGTTGCAACATCGGCGCCACTCACCGTCTTGATATCAAAGCGGGCTCTTTTCCGCTAAAAAGGCTGTGTTCGGTCAGCCTAAAAAATGACATAAGATGTCCTACGTTTGCGCCTTGGCGTAAACGGTGGGGCCTTTAGCTCAGTCGGTAGAGCAACGGACTTTTAATCCGTGGGTCGTGGGTTCGAGCCCCACAGGGCCCACTTTTATTACCCTCTAGATATCAATCGCCTAACAATCATTGACTCTAAGCCGACTTCAATTTATCTTCGCACAATGGCAGTCGTGAAAGTCCCCATCACCCGTGAAATCACCGGACATAA
>JBDLWK010000020.1:0-10990 GCA_039804335.1 Actinomycetota bacterium | reverse complement strand
CAATTACCTTAGCCAACTTCTTATCCTGAGCACTGAGTTCAGCAATAATCTTCTTCATCTGACGTTCGGATATCGGCGTTATTGGCACATGGGCAATCATGGAGTTTGATTGACTGGAGTGCAATACTTCATGGCATGAGCGATTTTCATCTCGTGCCTATCTCAGAGCTACAAAAACATAAATCCGAGAAGTGGCGTGCATTTCCCAGCGATGTGCTCCCGCTTCCTGTGGCTGAGATGGATTTTCCAGTAGCTGAACCCATCCGCCGCACCTTAACCGAGATGGTTAATACCTCAGATTTAGGTTATCTCGGCGCAATACCTGAGATGGGTATCGCTTTCGCGGGCTTTGCGGAGAGACGTTTTGGTTGGCGTCCGGATCCATCTCAGATTCGTATTGCCGCAGATGTCGGAGTTGGAATTGTTGAGACGCTTCGCGTCATCACGAAGCCGGGAGATAAAATCCTCATCAACTCACCGGTCTATCCAAATTTTTGGACCTGGGCAAATGAGACACATTTAGAGATTGTTGATGTGCAACTTCACCGCTCGGAAGATGAGATCAATGGATCGCCTTGGCACCTTGATTGGGCTGGAATTGAGGCAGCATATGCTTCAGGAATAAAGGTCCACTTAATCTGCAACCCTCATAATCCATTGGGTCGTGTCTACACCAGGGATGAATTAGAGCAATTGGTGAAGCTTGCAAAGGCGCATGATGTGATCATCATCAGCGATGAGATTCATTCACCGCTCACCTTCTCGGAAGCGAAATTCACACCGTTCCTCTCATTGGGTGAAGATGCTCGCTCGCTAGGAATCACCGTTACCGCAGCAAGTAAAGGGTGGAACATTGCCGGGCTCAAATGCGCCATCATCGTTACTGAAAATAGCGCAATGTATGAGCGCCTCAATGCAATCGCCCCGGCAACGCATTACCGAGCTTCTCTTTTAGGAGCCTTTGCAACGGTAGCTGCCTTTGAAGAAGGCGAAGCTTGGCTCGATCACCTGATGGAGCAACTCGATAGCAATCGAAAGTTAGTCAATGATCTAGTTGCAGAGAAGTTGCCTCTTGCAAAGACCCATATGCCGAATTGCTCCTACCTGGCTTGGATTGATTTCAGTAAATATGAGATCGATGGCGAGCCCTTTACGTATCTCCTCGAGCAGGCAAAGGTTGCCTTCGTCCCTGGCCTTCGATTTGGCGAGAATTTCTCGAGCTACATCCGTCTCAACTTTGCTACCTCGCCTGAAATCATCACCGAGGCAATTAACCGGGTAGCGCGAGTCCTGCACTAAAGCGTTACCCTTTGCATATGGAATCGATGCACCCAGAGACCGCTGCAATATCGGCCGGACGCCCTCAATCGACACCTGGTGCACCGCTCAATACCGGAATCTCACTCAACTCAACATTTACCGCCGGCGGTGAGATCGGTTATGGTCGCTTCGGTAACGAAACTTGGCTCGCTCTGGAGGCAACAATCACAGAGCTAGAGCACGGAACATCAACCCTTGCATTCTCATCTGGAATGGCTGCAATCTCTGCTGTCTTCTCACTCTTACCTCACGGCGCACCTGTGGTTGCCTCCGATCAGGGGTATAGCGGCACGATGGCCCTCCTTAAGAAATATCACGAACAGGGTCGCCTCGAGGTGCGCTTTGTAGATATCGCAAATACTAAGGATGTCTTTGAGGCTTTGATTGGCGCCGCATTCCTCTGGATTGAATCACCTACAAATCCGGGACTAGAAATTGCCGAGATGTCGCTGATTATCGGAGAAGCTAAGAAGCGCAATATGGGAGTAGCAGTAGATAACACCTTTGCAACGCCGCTGAACCAACTTCCTATCGAGCTCGGCGCAGATATATCAATGAACTCAGTAACAAAGTATTTAGCTGGACATAGCGATGTCATCCTCGGATCTCTCACTGTTAAGGATCCAGCGCTCCATAATCGTCTCGCCGAGGCTCGCACCCTCCTCGGGGGAATTCCAGGACCCTTTGAGGCGTGGCTTGCACTCCGCGGAATCCGCACCTTTCCACTGCGCTTTAGAGCTGCAGAGAGAAATGCAAAAGAACTAGTAGAAAAACTCAAGAGCCATGGAAAAGTTTCGCGTCTGCGCTATCCAGGATTTGGAGCAATCATCTCTTTCGAAATCGAAGGAGATGGAGCGGCTGCAGATAAGGTCTGCGACTCATCTCAACTCATTACCAATGCCACCAGCCTTGGGGGAGTCGAGAGCACTTGGGAGCGTCGCAGACGTTGGCCAGCTGAGAGCGAGAGCGTCCCAGAGAATCTCATCCGTCTCTCTGTTGGTTGCGAACATATAGAAGATATTTGGCGCGACATAGATCTGGCTCTCTCATCGCTTTAACGAGAAAAGCTCTGCGATTAGGAGTATTTTTAAGCCATGAAAGCCCTTCGACGCCTCTTCGCTGCAATCACAGTAACCGTACTCGCCTTTAAGGCTGTCGCCACATTCTTGAGCTGGGTTGAGAAGCAGGAAGATTCAGAGAGCGATGCCTGGATCGATGAAGACGAATTTGAGGATGCTTAACCCAAATAATTCGTAAGGCTTACCTCTTACATTTGCCCATCAGTAGTGCCATTCTAGATATGTGAAAATCAATATTCATACTCGCCATGCAGCACTTGCAAGTGACTTTAATGAAATCGCAGAAGAGAAACTCCAATCTATGGAGCGATTTAATATTCAAATAGATCGCATCGAAGTTGAAGTAACTCATGAGCAGAACCCTCGCCAGGGTAAGCATTCTCACCACGTTGTGATTGCATCACATGGATCTGGCCCGGCACTTCGTGCCGAGGCGTCAGAGTTCAACGACCTGGCTGCCTTTGATGTAGCGATAAAGGGTATCGAGCTACAGATTCGAAAGATTCATGAGAAGAGCAAGGATTACAAGCGCGAAACGATTCGCACTATGCCACTTGCAGATTAATTAACGCTGCTTCTTCTTATTTGTTACTTTGAGAGGCTTTGCTGGCTCAATTGGCGGCAGAGGTTCGTCACCTAAGGCTTCAATTGCATTATCTCGGGCGATAATCGCAGCGCTTACCGCATTCTTTCGAACCGTTGCCGCCATGTTCTTCTGATCAGGAGTTCTGGCAACTGACATTGCAACTTTGTAATCTCTAGATGCTTTATCGCAGCTCTCTTTAAAAATGGCGTTGATTGCTCTGATCTGTTGGCTTCGCACCTTCAGCGCTTCTAGAAATACTTCGCGATCGATTCGAAATTGCTCAAATGGGGTTCGTTGGCTATCAGTTGTGGGTGCAGGTGTTGGATCTGCATAAGAAGCTGCAGGGGTAAAGAGTGAGAGCGCAACGAGTGCGGCTATGGCAGCCCTGCGGTCTCGTTTTCTCATATGGTTATTGTGGCTCAGCATCATGTGAAGATTCTGTGAAAAGGACTTTAGTTGAGAGTGTGTCGCACTTTCCGCTCGTTCGATAGTGGCGATTCAACGCCCTGCATGGGAGAGTTCTGTCATGGCACAACTAATCATGATTATCGATGATGAGGCGGGAGTCCGCGAACTTCTCTCAGACGCCCTCAAATTAGCTGGCTTCGAAACGGTAGCAGCAGCCGATGCAATGGTCGCACAGACGATGCTTCGCACAATAAAGCCAGATTTGCTCATCGTCGATATTAATATGCCGCTGATGGATGGTTTCGAATTCATCGAACGAATTAGAGGAAATGGCGATAACACTCCTGCCCTGATGTTGAGCGCACGTGGTGATCGCGCAGATATCACCAAAGGCTTGACTCTTGGTGCCGATGATTATGTGACCAAGCCTTTTGGTCTGGAAGAACTTGTCCTACGTGTTCGTGCAATTTTACGCCGCTCACAATTCTCCGAGGCTGTACCTACTGTTCTCTCTGTCGGGCCAATTACCCTCGATGAAGAGTCACATAAGGTGACATTTGAAGGAGAAGTTGTCGAACTCTCTCCAACAGAGTTTCGATTGCTTCATGTATTGCTTGAATCTAAAGGACGAGTACTCAGTAAATCCTTCCTCCTCGAAGAGGTGTGGGGAATCAACTTCGAGACCGAGACTACCGTCGTCGATACCTATATCTCCTATCTTCGCAAGAAACTTCATCGAGATGGCTTTGAAGGTATTCGTACAGTCCGCGGCGTTGGATTCCAGCTTCAGCCAGAGAAGAAGTGAAGCTCTCCTCCACGGCTAAGTTGCGTATCGTCACGTTGGCGATTGCAACAATTTTGACTGCTTCGATCGGCACCTTCGTTACATATCAGAGCTATCAAAGCTCACTTTCGACTTTAGATTATGCAATCAACTCAACTGTAGAAGATGCTGCCCTTGCGCCGAAACAAGAGCTGAGCGCAGCCCTCTTCCATATCGATGAATTCGCTCTCGATTTATCACTCTTCCTCCTCTCTCGAGACGGAGCAATCACGACGATTAATGAATCGACCGTTGAGCTCTTCAATGAAATCTCCATTGCAGAGGCAGCTCGCGCAATAGAGAGAGTTCAGGCAGGTAGAGCGCTCCACGATTACCGTTTTCGCTCATACGAAATTTCTGGTGGGGACTACCTAGTAGTCGCTGGATCTTCGGAGGATGCAAATAAGAGGCTGAAGACGGGCCTCCTCTCTGTTCTACTAATTACCATTGCCACTTCACTTTTCGCCTTTCTCCTACTCACTCTCTACATCCGCCGCCTTAAGGAGCGCGATGACGAAGATGCGCTCTCGAGAATGCAAGCATTTCTTGGAGATGCCTCTCATGAACTTAGGACCCCATTAACCGTCATTAAGGGCTATGTTGAAATGCTCAGCAAGGGAATGATGACGGCCGAGGAAGATAAGGCGCGGGCTTATCATCGAGTCAACTCTGAGATAGGTCGCATGGAGACGCTGATTCATGATCTGCTACTTCTAGCCGAACTCGGTGAGAGCGCTCAACGCGAGAGTGAGGTAATTGATTTATCTGGACTTCTAGCAGCACATGGTCAAGATTTTGCAACGCTCCACCCAGATCGAAAGGTAGAACTTGAGATTGCTACCGTGATTTCTGTATCTGGAGTTCGGGATTATTACTCACGCTTTATTCAAAACGCTCTCAACAACATTGCGCGCCACACAGATCCCGGCACTTCGGTAAAAATTTCACTTACCCGCCACGGTAAATCAGCAAGATTGGTAATTGAAGATGGTGGTCCAGGGCTTCCGGATTCGGCCTATCGAGAGAATATCCAGTCGCTCAATCGCTTTGATAAATCGCGTTCACGTGAAAGCGGTGGCTCTGGCTTAGGTATGAGCATCATGGCTGCCGTTATCACCAAGAGCGGTGGCGAATTAACACTTCGCAAGAGCCCACTAGGAGGCCTCGCAGTTGTTGCAGATATTCCTACTTTTCGCGAGTAGAGATAAGGCTAGCTACCGTCGCAACTGCAAGACAGCCAATAATTACTGAGAGAGATTGAGTAATCGTAATCTCAGGAACATGAATGCCAGCAACCTCGTGGATATCGATGCCGTGGAGCGCATGGAAGATCAGCTTCACACCGATAAATCCGAGAACCACTGATAGCCCCTTACCAATGTAGACAAGGCGCTGCATCAAACCTCCGATTAAGAAGTAGAGCTGGCGAAGACCCATCAAGGCGAAGATGTTTGCGGTGATGACGATATATACATTCTGAGTAAGACCAAAGATCGCTGGGATTGAATCTAGCGCAAATACCAAGTCGGTAAGGCCGAGAGTGATGAGGGCGATCGTAAAAGGCTTGATTCCTTTAGAGGTGAGATAGGTGACTAGCTTACTTTCCTTTTCTTCCTCTTCATCAGAACCGCTCTCACGGAAGAGCTGGATAGCGGTGTAGATCAAGAAGGCTCCAAAGAGGAAGAAGACCTGTTGGAACTCCTCAATAACTTTTGCGCCTACGGCGATTGCAATAACACGTAGAACCAAGGCAATAAGAATTCCGATGAGGAGTGCTAGTTGCTGCTTCTCGCGAGAAATCTTTAACTTAGTTAAGATAATGACAAAGACAAATAGATTGTCGAATGAGAGTGAATACTCAGTCAGCCAGCCAGCGAAGAATTCCTGCTGACTCTGCGGATCGAGCCAGTAGCCCATAAAGATGCCGAAGGCGATAGCGAGGGAGACATAGAAGATTGACCAGAGGGTGACTTCGCGCATAGATGTATCTTTTTGACGATTTGCGATCGCCCAAGCGAAGTCGATTGCCACGACAACTAGTAAAGCTACGATGGTAATTATCCAGTTGGTGGTTGAAATCATTGCGGAAGACTAACATTAAAGGTGTGAGCGAGAGAGAATTAGAGAGCGCCCTGCAGGAGCTTCAAGAGGCGATGTCTCAGCGCGATAAATTTGTCCGCGCTGTTCTCTCCGGACGTCGCCGCAATATGCAGCCATTACAGGAGCGAATCGACCTCAGGCCCGTTCAATTAAAGAGTGGCCTAGCAATTCAAGTCAGTTATAGCGATGGTCGCCAAGTCACCTCAAAGAATTACTCGCCAAACGAACTTCCATTTATGGAGCTGTCGCAATCAGGTTTTGCCAATATCACCGTCGAGCTCGAGGGGGAGACCCTTTCTTTAAGAATCTCAAAGAAAGGCGTGCCCCTCTTCTCTCGGAGCAAGAATGGCGCGAAACAGAATTTATCCCACGACCGCAGCAAAGAGAGATTGCTCGATGCAAACGATCCATTCTTACGTGAGGTAGGAATAGCCGATCTCCATGGAGCTATCAAGCCTTCCAAGATGGATAAGTACAAGCAGGTAGAAGAATTTCTCCGCTTACTTATCCCAACCTTAAATGATGCAATTTCTGCAGGGCATATTCATGCGCCAACACCTGAGAAACCTCTTCGAGTTGTCGACCTCGGCTGCGGCCATGCCTATCTCACCTTTGCAGCGCATCAATATCTCAAGAGCGTTGGCATACCTGTGCAAGTAACTGGAATTGATATTCGCCCTGCCTCCCGCGATCGAAATAATGCCATTGCCCAATCACTAGGAATTGATTCGACAATAACTTTTCTCGCCGAGGAGATTTCACAGACCACAATTAATGAGGCCGATGTTGCAATCGCACTTCATGCATGCGATACCGCAACAGATGATTCAATTGCATGGGCGCTCAACCGAGATGTCCCGCTCACGCTCTTTGCGCCATGTTGTCACCACGATATACAAGCGCAGATGTCCGTCGCTCCCGAACCTTGGTCTCTGATTACCCGTCATGGCATCATGCGAGAACGTCTTGGCGATCTCATTACAGATTCACTACGCATTCAATTGATGAAGTTGCATGGCTATCGAGTCGACGCCATCGAATTTATTGGCGGCGAACACACCCCGCGAAATCTCATGATTCGGGCGGTGAAGACCGGTGCAGAGCCAGAATCAGGCGAAGTTGAGCGCTATCAAGCGATGATTTCGATGTGGGGAGTAACGCCCGTACTGGCCGCTAAATTGAACCGTTAGACTTCTCTCATGTCTAAGGTTCTCGCATCACTTCCGGTTGGTGAAAAAGTTGGTATCGCATTCTCTGGCGGATTAGATACTTCTGTTGCAGTGGCATGGATGCGTGAAAAGGGTGCAGTTCCTTGCACCTACACAGCAGATCTTGGCCAGTATGACGAGAGCAATATCGAGACAGTGCCAGACCGCGCAAAAGAATATGGCGCAGAGATTTCACGCTTGATTGATTGCAAGACCCCGTTGGTAGAAGAAGGACTGGCAGCAATCGCCTGCGGTGCATTTCATATCCGATCTGGCGGCAAGCAGTATTTCAATACAACCCCACTTGGTCGTGCCGTAACTGGAACGCTCCTTGTCCGCGCAATGCTCAGCGATAAGGTTGAAATTTGGGGCGATGGTTCGACTTATAAGGGCAACGATATCGAGCGCTTCTATCGTTATGGGCTTCTCGCCAATCCTAATTTGCGTATCTATAAGCCTTGGCTCGATGAAGATTTCGTTCGCGAGCTCGGTGGTCGTAAGGAGATGTCTGAGTGGCTCGTTGCTCACAACTTCCCTTACCGCGATAGCGTTGAGAAGGCGTACTCAACTGATGCAAATATTCTCGGTGCAACTCATGAAGCAAAGAACCTCGAGCAGCTAGATGCATCTATCGAAATCGTGACACCGATTATGGGCGTCAAGTTCTGGGATGCATCTGTAAATATTCCTTCTGAAGATGTAAAGATCCAATTTGTGCAAGGCCGCCCAGTTGCAATCAACGGAAAAGATTTCACTGATGTTGTTGCGCTGATGCAAGAGGCGAATGCAATCGGTGGACGCCATGGTCTTGGAATGGCAGATCAAATCGAGAACCGAATCATTGAAGCGAAATCACGTGGCATCTATGAGGCTCCAGGAATGGCGCTCCTCTTTATCGCTTACGAGCGCTTAATAAGCGCGATCCATAATGAGGACACCATTGCGAACTACCATGCAGAGGGTCGCCGCCTTGGTCGCCTTCTATATGAGGGTCGTTGGCTGGACCCACAGAGCTTGATGCTCCGCGAATCACTGACTCGTTGGGTCGCATCTGCTGTCACAGGTGAGGTCACGTTACGCCTACGCCGCGGAGACGATTATTCAGTAATTAATACATCAGGACCTGCACTGAGTTATCACCCCGATAAGTTATCAATGGAGCGTACCGAGGATGCTGCTTTTGGTCCGACCGATCGCATCGGCCAGCTGACTATGCGCAATCTTGATATTGCAGATACTCGTGCAAAGCTTGAGATGTACCGCGACCAAGGTCAACTTGGTGGGGGAGAGTTCAAGTTGATTCGCCAGCTAGAGGATTAATTCCTGATGTCTCTGCGCACTCAGCAGAAAGCAGTGGTTTTCTCTGGTCTAGCGTTTATCGCAATGGCAGTTCTGCATATTCCAGATCAGATCTTCCCGCATGGTTTTGATAAGAATGCACCGGTACAACTCGTAACGCTCCTGATTGTTGCAGCCCTCTATTCCATATTTATAGCTCTCAAATCTGAGAGATTTAGATTTCATAAGATTGCGATCTACGGCGCAGCAGCGCTCATCGCTTCGCAGTTAATTTCACTCCTGGCCAGCGGAAACCTCATCGGTTCACTTGTGGGAGATTCAGGGCGCTTCGTCGGATCAATTAGCGTCTTCGCCTTACTTGTAACCTCGATTTTTCATAGCCAATTTAGATTCGAACCCTTCATTACCCTGGTGCGCTTCTATATTGTCGCAATCGAATCTGTTGCCCTAGCCGGAATCGCGCAGCACTTCAACCTCATTGAATTTCCTGGCGCTGAGGGCGTATCGGCAACTCTTGGTAATACCGATTTCTTTGCGGCGATGCTGGGAACAACCTTTCCGCTCATCCTCTTCTTAGCCCTTAACTCATCGCTACGTGGTCGAGTTATTTTGGGCGCTTCCGGCGCACTCAATATCTATGCGCTCTATCTCGCAGGACCATTGCAGGGCTACCTTGATCTCGCCTTCTTTGTAGTGGGTATTGCAATCTACTTATTACGTAGATTTATCCCACGTCCGCAATGGGCTCTTAATCTGCGAACCGCTCTTGGAACTTTTGCGGTAATTATCTGGGCCGAGTTCATTTTCCTGATGCCATTCCTGGGAGATTTCATTCCAGTGCTCGGCAACGATGTGCAGGTAAAAATTCGCTCTAACTTCTGGCTCGCTGGCACTCGTCAGTTCTCAGATCATCTTCTCTTTGGTGTCGGACCAGATCAATATGGAAATAACTATGAGCAGTACCGCACGATTGAAGATATCGTTAAGTACACCAACATTCTCAGTAACGATGCACACTCCGCATCAGTTCAAACTTTGGCAACTGTAGGAATAGTCGGAACTCTCGCATTCCTATTTCTGATAGCACTCGTGATTCGCTCCTTCCTTATTATTTGGGATCGAAGAATTATTGATCGCAAATCTCTCTTCGCTCTTGCGCTCTTTGTATTTATCTACCTCACTAACTCTTTCGTCAGTCCAATCACCTTGTCTCACAAGTTCATCTTCTGGGCAGTATGCGGATTTATAGTGGGTCAGGTATATAGATTGCCTTCGCGCAGAAGCGAGCGGAAGTTTTCTAAGATGGCGCTACCTTTACTCAGCGCTCTCATCTTGCTCTTGGTGGCAACTCTCTTTACACAGGCTCAGCTCAACTATCTCAGCCATATCGAGCGATACGCCGACGATAATTCTGTGGTTCAGGAGTACAAAGCTTCACCGATGCTCCCATGCTTTATGTACTTCGATGCCGAGTTATTGATGGCAAGTAATCTCGGACCTGAGAGAGCTGCGGAATTGTCTCGGGAAGAGCTCGCCAATAATCCTCGTTGCGTCGCTGCCCAGATCTATCTGACAAAAACTGCTGTTAATCGTGGAGAGTTACCTGGTCTTAAAGAGTTGGTCTATCGCCTCTATGAGATTGCACCGGCACGTAATGACACCATTTCCTTGGCAATGTATTACGCCAATCGCAGTGGAGATGTGAAGTTACGTGAGGCGCTCGAACGTCAGATGAAGACGCTCGGTCTCGTCTATATCCCTGGTCAATTAGGCTAATTCCCTACAAGGGTTAGACCGCAGGCCTGCCAAGACTGTATATTTTGAATATGTCATTAGATGGGCTCATTAATCGGTTGCGATACCGGTTCAATGACTATTGGCACTCTGAGAAACGTTCCATCAAGCTCATCTCACGCGCACTCGCACTGACGCTCTTCGCCGCAATCCTCTCTACTATCGCGCCAACCTTGGCGGATGAGCTCTCATCAGATCCCACCATGCTTGAACCTGTCAGCCAGAGCTCACCCGCGCCATCAACTCAACCAATTTCAGAGACGCCTACCGCGACACCAAGTGCGAGCGCCACATTTACTCCTGAACCCGAGGTCTCTCGCCCGCCAGTTGCATCTCCATCAGAGAGCGCCTTTGCTGAGAGCAGCGAATCATC
>JBDLWK010000019.1:0-11349 GCA_039804335.1 Actinomycetota bacterium | reverse complement strand
TGATGGACATCCAGGTCTTACTCGCATCTTGATGCCAGATGATTGGGATGGTCACCCACAACGTAAGGATTATCCACTCGGCGGAATTGCAGTCGAATACAAGGGTGCGACAACACCGGCTCCACAGAACCGGAGGTCATACAAGTGAGTTTCGATCCATATGCAGCAACTCGTGAAACTACAGAGGGAACTGTCTACTCAGTTACCGGTGGCGATTGGGATTCATTGGTCTCTGAGATCGGTGAGGCAAAAGAAGAGCGCATCATCGTCAACATGGGTCCACAGCACCCATCTACACACGGTGTATTACGCCTAGTTCTCGAGCTTGAGGGTGAGACTGTTACTGAGGTTCGCCCAGGTATCGGTTATCTCCACACAGGTATTGAGAAGAACATGGAATACCGTTCTTGGACACAGGGCACAACATTTGCCACACGTATGGATTACCTGTCTCCAATCTTTAACGAGACCGCTTACTGTCTAGCAATTGAGAAGTTGCTCGGAATCACAAACGATATTCCAGAGCGCGCATCGATCATCCGCGTCTTGATGATGGAGCTCAACCGCATCTCATCTCACATGGTTGCACTCGGTACCGGCGCTCTCGAGCTCGGTGCGATGGGACCAATGTTCTTTGCATTCCGCGAACGTGAAGCAGTTCTCGATACCTTTGAAGCAATCACAGGTCTTCGCATGAATATGGCATTTGTGCGCCCAGGAGGAGTCCAGCAAGATCTTCCAGAGGGAATGACTATTCGCCTTCGCGAACTCGTGAAAGAACTCCGCAAGAACTTTAAAGATAATGAGCGCCTGCTCGTTGGAAACACAATCTGGATGAAGCGCACAGAGGGCATCGGTTATCTCGATCTCGCAGGTTGCACAACACTTGGAATCACAGGTCCAGTTCTTCGTTCCACCGGTCTTCCTTGGGATCTTCGCAAGATGCAGCCATATTGCGGATACGAGAATTACGAATTCGATGTCATCACAGCAGATACCTGCGATGTCTACGGTCGCTTCTTGATTCGTATGGCAGAGCTCGAGCAATCTCTTCGCATCATCGAACAAGCAATTGATAAGTTGGATGCGACTCATGGCCAGCCAGTAATGGTTGCCGATAAGAAGATTGCATGGCCAGCACAGCTGGCGTTGGGCGCAGATGGACTTGGAAACTCACTCAATCACATCCGCGAAATCATGGGCTCATCAATGGAGTCTTTGATCCACCACTTTAAGTTGGTAACAGAGGGCTTCCGAGTTCCAGCAGGTCAGGCTTATGCAGCAGTTGAATCACCACGTGGTGAACTTGCGGCGCACCTTGTCTCTGATGGTGGCACAAAGCCATACCGCGTTCACTTCCGTGAACCATCATTTAACAATCTTCAATCTACATCTGCAATGAGCGAGGGTGGAATGGTTGCTGACATCATCGGCGCTGTTGCATCTATCGATCCTGTTATGGGAGGCGTTGACCGATAATGACAACCGTTAACTCACAATTGAATGTAGATGTTATGAATAGCATCGTTGCGCGCTATCCGCGCAAGCGCTCTGCCATCATGCCACTTCTGCACTATGTGCAATCAATCTCTGGCTACATCACCAATGAAGGAATCGAGACAATCTCTCAGGTTCTTGAGATTGAAACTGCGGAAGTATCTGCTGTTGCAACTTTCTACACCCAGTACAAGTTCAAGCCAACTGGTGAATATCACATTGGCGTCTGCACCAATACCTTGTGCGCAATCATGGGTGGAGATCAGATTCTTGAATCACTCAAAGAGCACCTCGGCCTAGAAAATGATGGCGTTACAGATGATGGAAAAGTTTCTATCGAACATATCGAGTGCAACGCCGCTTGCGATTATGCGCCGGTAGTTATGGCGAACTGGGAGTTCTACGACAACCAGACAGTGGCATCTGCAAAGGCGCTCGTTGATGGCGCACGTGCTGGAAATCCACCTGCACCAACCCGCGGACCAAACCGACTTGTGACTTTCAAAGAGGCCTCTGCAGTTCTCGCAGGTCTCGATGATGGTCTTGCTCATGAAGGCGTTCAGGCAGGTGCAGCAACTCTGCTCGGTCTTAAGCTTGCCAAGGAAGGAAAGTAATGTCTCTTCTCACTCCAGTTCTCTCTGCCCATTGGGATGAAAAAGACTCCTTCACTATCGACGGCTATAAGCGCAACGGTGGATACCAGGCGGCTGCAAAGGCGCTTGCGATGGATCCAGATGCGCTCATCCAGCTTGTTAAAGATTCAGGACTTCGCGGTCGCGGCGGCGCAGGCTTCCCAACCGGAATGAAGTGGGGCTTTATCCCACAGGGCGATAACAAGGATCACTACCTCGTTGTTAATGCAGATGAATCTGAGCCAGGAACATGTAAGGACATGCCACTCTTGATGGCCAACCCACACGTTCTCGTTGAAGGCGTCATCATCGCTGCATATGCAATTCGCGCAAAGCATGCCTTTATCTATATCCGTGGCGAAGTAACTCACGTTGCTCGTCGACTCAATCAAGCGATTGCAGATGCATATAAAGCTGGATATCTCGGCAAGAATGTTTTCGGAACTGGTAACGACATCGATCTCGTTCTCCACATCGGTGCAGGTGCTTACATCTGCGGTGAAGAGACAGCCCTCCTGGATTCACTTGAAGGTTTCCGCGGTCAACCACGTCTTCGCCCACCATTCCCAGCGATCGCTGGACTCTATGCACGTCCAACAGTTGTGAACAATGTTGAGTCAATCTCAGCTGTTCCTGCAATCGTTGCAAATGGCGCAGAGTGGTACCAATCAATGGGTACAGAGAAGTCAAAGGGTGCAACTCTTTACTCACTCTCAGGCCATGTAAATAACCCAGGACAGTTTGAGGCACCACTTGGCATCACACTTCGCCAGATCCTCGAACTTGCCGGCGGAATTCGCAACGGCCATAAGTTGAAGTTCTGGACCCCTGGAGGTTCATCAACTCCACTCTTTACCGATGAGCATCTCGATGTTCCACTGGATTACGAAGGCGTAGCCGCAGCAGGCTCAATGCTTGGCACAAAGGCGCTACAGATCTTTGATGAGACAACATGTGTTGTCCGTGCCGTTCTGCGCTGGACTGAGTTCTACAAGCACGAGTCATGCGGAAAGTGCACACCTTGTCGTGAAGGCACATGGTGGTTGGTTCAAATCTTGCGCGACCTTGAAGAAGGTAAGGGCAGCGAGGCAGATCTTCAGAAGCTTCTCGATCTCTGCGACAACATCATGGGTCGTTCATTCTGTGCTCTCGGTGATGGTGCAACTAGTCCAATCACATCTTCAATCAAGTATTTCCGCGACGAATACATCGCACACGTCACTGGCGGCGGATGTCCATTCGATGCATCAAAGTCAACACTTTTCGCGGAGGCTAAATAAATGACAACGGTAGCTAACTCCGCAACTGAGGTAACTCCAGTCGAGATGATCACTGTAGTTATCGATGGCTTCGAGGTAACGGTTCCTAAAGGCACCCTCGTTATTCGCGCAGCAGAGAAGCTTGGTATTCAGATTCCACGTTTCTGCGATCACCCACTTCTCGATCCAGTTGGTGCATGCCGCCAATGTCTCGTCGATGTTGAGATCAATGGCCGTGCATTTCCAAAGCCACAGGCATCATGCACAATTCCAGTAGAGCCAAATATGATCGTGAAGACACAGCTCACATCCGATGTTGCCGACAAGGCACAGAAGGGTGTGATGGAGCTTCTCTTGGGTAACCACCCACTAGATTGCCCAGTCTGCGATAAGGGCGGCGAATGCCCATTGCAGAACCAGGCGATGAGCAATGGAAATGCGGAATCACGTCTTACTGGTTACAAGCGCACCTTTGAGAAGCCAATCAATATCTCATCACAGGTATTGCTCGATCGCGAACGTTGCGTTCTCTGTGCTCGTTGTACTCGCTTCTCAAACCAGATCGCTTCTGATCCATTTATTACTCTCAACCACCGCGGTGCGTTGCAGCAGGTTGGTATCTACGAGAACGATCCATTTAACTCTTACTTCTCTGGCAATACGATCCAGATCTGTCCAGTAGGTGCGCTCACCGGTGCTTCATACCGTTTCCGCGCACGTCCATTCGATTTGGTTTCAACTCCATCTGCTTGCGAGCACTGTGCTTCAGGTTGCGATATGCGTACCGATGTTCGTCGCGGCAAGACACTTCGTCGCCTCGCCGGAGACGATGCTGCAGTCAATGAAGAGTGGAACTGCGATAAGGGTCGTTGGGCATTTAAGTATGTAACGTCAGTAGATCGTCTCACCCAGCCGATGGTTCGCAATGCAGAAGGAATTCTTGTTGAAGCATCATGGCCAGAGGCACTTGCTGCAGCTGCTGCAGGGCTAAAGGGTAAGCGCGCTGCTGTTCTCACGGGTGGTCGCGTAACAACAGAAGATGCTTACGGCTATGCAAAGTTTGCACGCATCGCGTTGAAGACCAACGATATTGATTTCCGTGCCCGCGTCTCATCTGCAGAAGAAGGCGACTTCTTGGCAGCTAAGGTTGCTGGCAACTTTGCAGTTCATTACAGCGATATCGATTCGGCCGATCAGGTTCTCCTCGTTGCATTTGAACCAGAGGAAGAATCACCAATCGTTTTCTTGCGAATCAATAAGAACTTTAAGAAGCGCGGCCTCAAGGTCACTTCTATTGCAACCAAGGGTTCAATCGCGATGGATAAGCTCAAGGCTGATTTCATCAAGGTTGCACCAGGTAGCGAAGCTGCTGCAGTTGCTGGCGTATCGCTGACAGCAAAGTCAGTAATTCTCGTAGGTGAGCGCGCCTCTGAATCAGCAGGTCTGATTTCAGCTGCAGTTGCACTTGCTGAGAAGAGCGGTGCAAAGCTTGCTTGGATTCCTCGTCGCGCAGGCGAGCGTGGAGCACTTGAAGCTGGCGCATTCCCAACACTTCTTCCAGGCGGTCGCCCAGTTGCAGATTCTGCAGCTCGCGTCGATATCGCAGCTGCATGGGGTGTCGATTCACTTCCTGCAACGCCTGGCCGTACAACACATCAGATTATCGAAGCCCTTGGCAGCGATCAGCTCGATGCCGTCGTGGTCGGTGGCGTAGATGCGCATGATCTCTTGCACTCTCGTAAGGTGCTTGAAGCGCTGAAGAGCTCATTTGTAGTCTCACTTGAGATTGCACCATCATCAATTACCGATGTGGCCGATGTTGTTCTTCCGGTTGCTGCGGTGACAGAGAAGTCTGGCTCATTCCTTAACTGGGAAGGTCGCTCACGCGCCTTTGATGCTGCGGTTTCAGAATCACTTAACCGCAGCGATGTCCGTATCTTGTCAGCGCTAGCTGATGCGATGGGCGAATCAATCATGCTCGGAACAGTTTCAGCGACTGCTCGTGAGATTGCACAGCTTGGTAAGTGGGATGGCGCACGAGCACCATTCGCACCAGTTGCCGCAGGAAGCGCGCCATCAACATCAGGGGACCAGGCAGTTCTTACTTCATGGCGCCGCCTGCTCGATATGGGAACAATGCAGCGGGGTGAAGATAACTTAGCTGGCACACGTCGCCAGACTGTTGCCGTCATCTCAGAGAAGCGTGCAGCTGCAGCCGGCGTAACAACTGGAGATCAAGTTCGTATCTCTAATGCAAATGGTTCCATCACACTTCCAGTTCTCGTTGAAGATATTCATGACGATGCAGTGTGGATTCCACGTAATTCATTTGGTTCTCAGGCACTTACCGCGCTCGATGCGGTTCACGGCGAACTAGTAACGGTGGTGAAGGCATGACAACAGCGGAACTTTTAGGACAAGATCCAGGATGGCTTGTCGTATTGAAGGCAGTCCTTGTCTTTGTTATCTGCGTTGTATCAACGTTGATGGCAGTCTGGACCGAGCGTCGCGTCCTTGCAAAGATGCAGCAGCGCACCGGCCCTAACCGTGTTGGTCCCTTTGGACTTCTGCAATCACTTTCAGATGGAGTAAAGCTCGCACTTAAAGAGGACATCATTCCGGCAGCGGCAGATAAGGTTGTATTTATCGCAGCCCCAATCATCGCTGCTGCGATGTGCTTTATGTCTTTCGCTGTAATCCCAATGACTGGCGTCGTCACCATCTTTGGTCGCGAAACAGCAATGCAGCTCACTGATATTCCGGTGGGCGTGCTCTATATCTTGGCCGTAACTTCAATCGGTGTTTATGGCGTCGTCCTTGCAGGTTGGTCATCTGGTTCGACCTACCCATTGCTCGGTGGACTTCGCTCAAGCGCACAAGTTATTTCCTATGAGGTAGCGATGGGTCTCTCACTCGTCGCCGTCTTTATCTATGCCGGATCAATGTCGACCTCAGATATCGTCGCTTCTCAGCACGAGCACATCTGGAACGCAGTCGTCTTGTTCCCATCATTTGTGATCTACGTGATTTCGATGGTCGGCGAAACCAACCGCGCACCATTCGACTTAGCAGAGGCCGAAGGAGAGCTCGTAGGTGGATTCCACACCGAGTACTCATCACTGAAGTTCGCACTCTTCTTCCTCGCGGAATACGTCAACATCATCGCGGTATCAGCTCTTGCAACAACGCTCTTCCTTGGTGGATACCACGCACTACCTGGCCTCGGATTTACTGAGGCATGGCTAGGTGGCTGGTTCGGAATCGTCTGGTTCTTCCTCAAGGTAAATCTCTTCTTCTTTATCTTTATGTGGCTACGTGCATCACTACCACGTCTTCGTTATGACCAATTTATGAAGTTCGGCTGGAAGGTTCTTATTCCAGCATCACTCGTATGGATCATGGTCGTTGCCTCACTTCGTGTAATTCAGCAGAACGGCGCATCACGTGCAGTTGCTCTTGCATTTGCACTCGGCATCGTGGTGATCGTGATGGCAATCTCAACCGTCTTTGAAAAATCAAAGACAGAGGCTCGTAAGCCGCTACCTCAGGGTGAAGCGCCAGATTTCCCATTGCCACAACTTCCAGGTGTTCAGTCTTTTAGCGCGTCAACACAGTCGCACACAGTGCAGTCAAATACTTCAGGAGGCACCAATGAGTAATTCATTAGAACCAAAGAAGTCTGGCGCTGCCAAAGACATCAACGATGTCTCATATGTAGAGGTAGAACAGCCAGGACCTGCATCTCTCGGAAAGCAGTCACTCGGTTTCTGGGTCACCTTTAAAACTATGTTTAAGAAGAACCTCAGCGTTCAATATCCAGATGTGAAGGCTCCAACAGAAGAGCGTTTCCATGGTCGCCACCAGCTCAACCGCCACCCAGATGGACTTGAGAAGTGCATCGGTTGCGAACTCTGTGCCTGGGCATGTCCGGCAGATGCAATCTATGTTGAAGGTGGAGATAACACTCCAGGCAACCAGGTTTCTCCAGGTGAGCGCCATGGTGCGGTCTATCAAATTAACTATCTTCGTTGCATCTTCTGCGGTCTCTGCGTCGAAGCATGTCCAACTCGCGCGTTGACTATGACAAACGAATATGAACTTGCAGATGATTCTCGTGAGAAGTTGATCTTTGAGAAGCAAGATCTCCTCGCTCCGCTTCGTGCAGGAATGGTGATGCCACCTCATCCGATGTATCCAGATATGGATGAGAACAATTACTACCGCGGTGAAGTGAAGTCTGCAGATCCATCACAAGGCCCAATTTTCGATGGCACAACAGCGGGGGAGGCTAAGTAATGGTTATCCAGACTCCAGAGGCAGTGATGTTCTGGATCCTCGCTCCACTAGCTGTTATTTCAGCCCTTGGAATGTTGCTCGTTAAGAAGGCTGTTCACTCAGCGCTCTTGCTTGCTTGGGTCATGATCACACTTGCAATCTTCTACATCGCACAAGAGGCGCTATTCCTAGGAATCGTTCAGATTGTTGTCTACACCGGCGCAGTAATGATGCTCTTCCTCTTTATCTTGATGCTAGTCGGCGTTGACTCATCTGATTCATTGACCGAGACAATTAAGGGCCTTCGTCCCATCGCAATTACTGCAGCTATCGGTTTCGGCGGCTTGATGGTCGCTCTTATTGGTCGCGCAACTCTTGGCCGTCCACCGGTTGGACTTGAAGCAGCTAATGCTGAGGGCAATGTTCAGGGGTTGGCGAAGTTGCTCTTCTCTGATTATGTCTGGCCATTTGAAGTTGTCTCTGCTCTATTGATCACAGCAGCACTTGGCGCAATGGTGCTAGCTCACCACGAGCGCACAGTTGCTCGCCCAACTCAGCGCGAGAGCGCGATCGCACGTTTCCGTACTGGCTCACTTGCAAGCGCCGCCGGCCTTCCAGGTCCTGGTGTCTTTGCTCGCCACAATGCAGTCGATGTTCCAGCGCTTCTTCCAGATGGAACACCAGCGCCAACATCTATCTCTGCAACGCTCAAGGCTCGCGGTGACATGCTCGAGTCAAGCCAGTTCCAATTAGATGTTGTTGATACAACTGTTGTGGAGGAGAAGTAATGAATCCAAATAACTACCTCTACCTCTCAGCGCTCCTCTTCACAATCGGAGCTATTGGTGTTGTTGTTCGCCGCAATGCAATCGTTGTCTTTATGTGTGTTGAGCTGATGCTCAATGCGGCAAACCTTGCATTCGTGACCTTCTCACGCATCAACGGCACATTGGATGGACAGGTCACTGCCTTCTTCACTATGGTCGTTGCCGCCTGTGAAGTTGTAGTCGGTCTAGCCATTATCGTGGCGATTTATCGCTCACGCCGATCAGCATCTGTCGACGATGCTAGTTTGTTGAAGCGATAGCCATGAATACCTCATCAACACTTGTTTACCTGATTGCGCTTCCACTCTTTGGCGCAGCAACACTTCTGCTCGGCGGACGTCGCACAGATAAGTGGGGCCACCTCTTTGCAACTGCAATGGCTGCTGGCTCATTTGGTGTGGGTCTCTATCAGCTAGCGGAGATGCTCTCTCGTTCAACTGAAGAGCGCGCCGTAACTCAGAAGCTCTTCTCATGGATTGCCGTCGGTGAATTTAATATCGATGCCGCCCTATTGCTCGATCAGCTCTCAATCTGTTTCGTCCTTCTCATCACTGGTGTAGGTACTTTGATTCACATCTACTCCATCTCATATATGTCTCATGATGAGAATCGACGCCGTTTCTTTGCATACCTCAACCTCTTTATTGCGGCGATGCTCCTCTTGGTGCTCGGCAACTCATATCTCAACCTCTATGTAGGTTGGGAGGGCGTGGGTCTTGCTTCATATCTTTTGATCGGTTTCTGGAACCAGAAGCCTGCCTATGCAACTGCCTCAAAGAAGGCATTTGTCATGAACCGCGTCGGCGATATGGGTCTCTCATTTGCCATCATGATCGCCTTTGCAACTTTGGGAACAACTACATTTGATGGCGTTGCAGAGCATGCGCACCACGCATCAGAGGCTGCTCTTACCGCCATCGGAATCATGCTGGTGATTGCCGCTGCTGGTAAATCTGCACAGTTCCCACTGCAGGCATGGCTCGGCGATGCGATGGCAGGTCCGACCCCGGTCTCTGCACTGATTCACGCGGCGACGATGGTTACTGCCGGTGTCTATCTCATCGTTCGTTCAAACTTTATCTTTGAAGCCGCTCCAACAGCGCAGCTAGTCGTACTTATTGTCGGTGCGATCACATTGCTCTTCGGTGCTCTGATTGGTACTGCGAAAGATGACATCAAGAAGGCGCTTGCCGCCTCAACAATGTCACAGATCGGTTACATGATTCTTGCTTCAGGACTTGGCCCAGTTGGTTATGTCTTTGCAATCATGCACCTCCTTACCCACGGTTTCTTCAAGGCGAGCATGTTCCTTGGTGCAGGTTCGGTCATGCACGGCATGAACGATGAAGTAAATATGCGAAAGTTCGGAAACCTTCGCAAGTTCATGCCAATCACCTTCGTCACCTTCGGATTTGGTTACCTTGCCATTATCGGCGTTCCACCATTTGCTGGTTTCTATTCAAAGGATGGAATCATCGAAACGGCATTTAACGCCGGTGGATTTAAGGGCTTGCTCTTAGGAGGAATCACTCTTCTCGGCGCGGCAATTACAGCTTTCTACATGACTCGCGTCATGGTCCTCACATTTACCAGCAAGGCGCGTTGGGATGACGATGCTCATCCACACGAATCTCCTGCTCTGATGTGGATTCCTATTGCGATTCTCTCAATCGGATCAATTGCATCTGGCTTCCTCTTCAAGCAGGGCGATGCTCTGGCTAATTGGCTCAACCCAGTATTTGGTGAACATGGTGAACACCATGAGGAGCATATGTTTGAGCCAATTGTGGTCTCTGCGATGGCAATGACTGCCGTCATTATTGGTGTGACTATCGCGCTTCGTAAATATCAGTTTGCTGAGATCTCAAAGGAAGCGCCAGAGAACGTATCTATCTTTACTCGCCTTGCTCGTAAGGATCTTGGACAAGATGCCTTCAATGAGGCGGTATTTATGCGCCCAGGACAGGCTCTCACATCGGCTCTCGTTAAGGGCGATAAGTCGGTTGTCGACGGCGCAGTCAGTGGAATCGGACGCCTTGCGATCGCATCTGGCTCTGTACTTCGTAAGTCACAGACTGGCTTTGCTCGCAGCTATGCAGCATTCATTCTCATCGGCGCGATCGTTTTGATCGCTGGAATCTGGGTGGTCACACAATGAGTTCATTAGTCACGCTCGGTCTCCTTCCGCTTCTGGGAGCGCTCATTGTTGCTGTTCTACCGAATGACAATGTCCTTCGCGTCAAGCAGGCAGCACTTGGATCAACAATCCTCACAGCGCTATTCGGTCTCTATATCGCGACCCAATTTGTTGCCGAAGATACTGCTCTTCAATTTGTTCAGAAGAGCGAATGGATTCCATCATTTGCCATCAACTTCTCAGTTGGAGTCGATGGGCTAGCACTTGTACTTATTGTGATGGCAGTTGTACTGACACCAATCGTTGTACTCGCTGGATGGAATGAGTCAGAGGGTGGACGTTGGTCAGCCAAGGTCTTCTATATCTTGATTCTCGTCCTTGAGACGATGATGATCGGCGTCTTTGCCGCAACTGATGTCTTCTTGTTCTATGTCATCTTTGAAGCGATGTTGATTCCGGTCTACTTCCTTATTGGTGGTTATGGCACAGGAGAACGCGCAGCAGCTGCTGTGAAGTTCCTTCTCTACAGCCTCTTCGGTGGTCTCTTGATGCTCGCATCAATCATCGGAATCTATGTCGTATCAAGCAATGCGGGCTATGCAAGCTTTGATATCACCGAGCTTTCAGAACTTCACACTGTGATGAGCTCGACTACACAGAACCTGCTCTTTCTAGGATTCTTTATCGCCTTTGCAATTAAGGCTCCACTCTGGCCGTTGCAC
>JBDLWK010000018.1:0-13747 GCA_039804335.1 Actinomycetota bacterium | reverse complement strand
GAATTTAAAACTCTCTTGATGATCTCACCTGAGACGCTAGAACAAGGTGGAGCAGCGAAGATTACTTCGGTGATCTGTAACCACGTCGACCGCGACCCAACTGTTCCAGGCTCTGGCTACGTAAAATATTAAGAAGGTTTAGCGGTTAGCTCCAGGAACCCAGAGCTGATCGCCGATCTCCTTATTTGCAACGCGTGCAAGGACAAAGAGCAGATCAGATAAGCGATTGAGGTACTGGGCTGTCAATGGATTGACTCCGCTACCGAATGAGTGAATTGCAGTCCATGTTCGGCGCTCTGCGCGACGCACAACAGTACGAGCGACGTGAAGGTGTGCTGCAGCTGCTGTTCCTGATGGAAGAACAAATGAGCGAAGCGGTGCTAGATCTGCGTTGTAGGCATCGATTGAATCTTCGAGATAGGTAATCTGACTTTCCAGAACACGGAGCGGTTCAAACTCTGGCTTATCAATGACTGGTGTGCAGAGATCTGCTCCGACATCGAAGAGGTCGTTTTGGATTCGCACCAAGAGGTTGCGAACATCATCGGTTAACTCATCAGTTGAGAGCACGACTCCGATTGAAGAGTTTGCCTCATCGACTGTCGCATAGGCCTCAAGGCGTGGGTCGTTCTTAGATGTGCGGCTCATATCTCCGAGCGCTGTAGTTCCGTCATCACCTGTTTTTGTATAAATGCGAGTTAGATTAACCATGCGCCTAGCCTATTCGCCCATGAAGGAAATGACACTTTCTAAAGTAGAATCCACCCATGTCCGAGGCGCCGTTGCACGATAGATTCCGCATCGTTGGAGGAGCCTGCCTCAAGGGCGAAGTCACCGTCACAGGCGCTAAGAACTCGGTTTTAAAGCTTATGGCGGCCTCTCTACTGGCCGTTGGCAAGACCACCATCTCCAATGTGCCAGATATCGCCGATGTAGACATCATGGCCGACCTTTTGACCCGCCTTGGCTGCGCCGTAGTCCTTAACAATAAATCTGGTGGCGATGGCACAGTCACCATCGATGTACCACAAGAGCCCACCCACCGAGCTGATTACGAACTCGTTCGCAAGATGCGTGCATCTATCAATGTTCTAGGCCCACTGGTTGCTCGCATCGGAATCGCTGAAGTTGCCCTTCCTGGTGGAGATGCCATTGGATCACGCGGATTAGATTTTCATATCAAGGGCCTTGAATCTCTCGGCGCTAAAGCTCATATCGAACATGGCTATGTAATTGCTGAAGCGCCACACGGATTAACGGGCGCAGATATCGTGCTCGACTTCCCATCAGTTGGAGCAACCGAGAACTTAATGACCGCTGCAGTTCTTGCCAAGGGTGTCACGACAATTGATAACGCTGCGCGGGAACCCGATATTGTCGATCTCTGCGAGTTTCTCGTCTCAATGGGCGCCAAGATTGATGGCATTGGTTCCCCACTGATCACAATTACCGGCGTTGAAAAACTGAATCCAACTTCTCACCGCACCATCACCGACCGCATCATTGCAGGCACTTGGGCATTTGCAGCTGCAATCACTCAAGGCGACATCACTATTCACGGCGCACGCGCAGATCACATGGAGGTCATGCTCGATAAATTGGCATCGGCTGGCGCAATCATTACATCAACTGCGGATGGCGTTCGAGTGAAGATGGATCATCGCCCTAAGGCAATAGATGTTGCCACACTCCCTTATCCAGGATTTGCTACCGATCTTCTTCCATTCATTATTGGAATGAACGCAGTTGCAGAAGGTCATGCAATCGTGACCGAAAACGTCTTTGAATCACGTTTTATGTTTGTCAATGAACTAGCTCGCCTAGGTGCACAGATCACAGTAGATGGCCACCATGCCTCTATCGACGGTATTCCAGAAACAACAGTCGATGGCGCATTCCACGTTGATCGTGGCTATCCCAACTTCGCAGAGGATCTCCGCGCACTGGGTGCGAAGGTCACTCGCGAATAAGTAATTACTAAGCTATTTGCCGCTTCGCTCCGATTGTTTAGCCAAAATCTTGGCCAATCGATCGGATTGCTTTTGAATTAGAACGCTCGCTTCCTCGATTGCAGCTTTGATTTCTGCAAGAGAATCACGCGCCTCGAGAGGTAACTTTTTCACCGCTTTCGCCAAGGCTGTCTTATTCTTGCTTGTTTCCGGAATCAGGCCAATTTCGACAAGATTATTTGGCAGAATACTCAAAACTCGATCTGAAGCGATGATGCCTACAACTTCGTACTTACGAGCGACTCTCAGGACTTGGCTAAAGTCATTATGAGTTGCAGCCGGAAGAGCCAACAACTCTGCCTGTACTGCGGCGATATTTGAAGCATTAATCCCGCGGATATCTGCCTTCTCAAAAGAGTCCACCGATAGATCTTTTGAATTCTTGATTGCTGCGGCAACATCTGCACGAGCCTTCATCTTCTCCGCTTCACGTTGCGCGGCTACTGCTTGTTCTGCAGCTTTTGCCACGGCAGCGGCGGCAGCGGCGGTAGCTGTGGTATCTGAATCTGTAATGAATTCGCTTGCGATTGGATCCCCGAGGCTTACAGAGAGTCCTTTCCACTTTCCAGAAGTAAGAGTGAAGCTAGACAGGTTTGCTGATGTGACATAAGCCGTAGCTGTAGGTGCGGTGTTTGTGAATGCACGGACGCCTATCAAAGGCGCCGCTCCTAAGAAATATATTTTGTTCAGAGAAGTCGCTCCATTAAAAGAGTCATCCCAAACAAAAGTCATGGTGCTTGGAATAAGTACTGCAGTAAGCGATGTAGCTCCAGAGAAGGCGCCTGCTCCGATACCTGTGACAGTGCTTGGAAAAGAAATAGAGCGAAGTGAAGTGGCACCAGAGAAGACACCGCTTGCGATTTCCGTTAGGCCACTGCCGATAGTCAGATTGCTTAATGAGGTCATTCCATAAAATGCGTAATCTCCCACTACGGTGACGCTGTTTGGGACCGCGATGCTTGTAACTAATGTAGCGTTGTAAAAAGCTCTTCTATTAATTCTTGTGACTGTCGATGGTATGACAACTGAGCTTATCGCGGCTCCGGTAGCGACTCCATTGCTAGGGGCATGATTAAAGGCAGACTCGGCAATCTGCAATACGCCAACTGGAATAATCACTGCTCCAGTACAACCAGTACTTGAGGTCACAATGTTATTTTCAATTCGGAAAGTTCCGCCACCACTGCAACTCACCGTTTGATTAGCGATCGCATTTGCAGCAGGTAGAGGGCTGACTAGAGAGAGCGCTAATGCTCCAATGAGAGATCTGGTGAAAGCCTTTTTCGGTGAAAAGAACTTCTTTGTCTGCATTTTCATTATTTCTTGAACCCATCTATTCGGTAACTAACTCCGACCCACTTCGCACCAACGGCTGCCTTTGGCGCCTTTGTCGCTGGGTAGATCACGATTGAAGTCTTGAGTGACTTATTGATTTTCTTCATCTGAGCGCAGACCGCTGTGGCCTGACGTTTAGCGAGATCTTGTGATGCCTTAGAGGCAGGACTCTTGCCATATGTGTAACCAATACAAGTCACAGATGCACCGTTCTTCAACGACTTCACATGTTTGGTCAGATATGCGCTGTCATAAGCGCTTAATTTCAGTGAAGGCGAGAGTGAGTAGAGTGTCACTGAAGGCTTTTCTATTTTTACAGCTGCATTCGCAGCATCCTTAGCCGCCTGCAAGGCAGCAGCTTCCTTTGCTAAGGCTTCAGTCGCATCCTGGGCCGCTTTAAGGGCGGCGGCAGCTTGTGCTGCTGTTGCTTCAGCGAGAGCTTTGGTATCTGCCGCTATCTTTTCTTGCGTGACCTTAAGCGCTTCTGCAGCTGCTTCTTCTGCAGCCTTCTCATCTGCAAGCTCTTTCGCTGCAGTTAAAGCCACTGTGCTCTCAATTTGAACCGGTGCAACATATCCGCCCCCACCACCCGAAGGAGGCGGAGTGTTGTTTATGACTGGGTTGATAACAAGCAAGACTGGATCTTCGGTGATTTGGGTAGTAATTGATCCATCGGCGGTAGCTGTTCCGAGCAATCTGCTCTGATTTCCGATAATGCTATAGACCTTGGCATCTCTCTTAATCGCCGGGTTGGTAAGAGTTACAGAGATGGCTTTACCAGTGTTGGTATTTGGTACAGAGCCGTCAACTGCTACCCACGAGACGACCACTGAGAGGACTGAAGCTCCTGTGCCTTCAATCATGGCCCGTTGATCGGCGGAGTCAGTGAGAAGGTGAATTGAGATTGGAACCGTTGCATCTAGGGCACCTGCCGGAATTGAAACTGATGCTCCGTTGCTACCGCTACTAAATGAGTAAGACTGATCGATGATTGGATGAGCGTAGAAAGGTTGCCCCATGCTTATGAGGTCACTTGGATCAATTCCAACCAAGGATGTGCTGAGAAGAGCAATCGTCACAGTCGTTGTCTCAGATAATTGTATGTAGTTTGTAGTTTGAGCAGTTGTCATAGAAATAGGGCAACTGCCTGCACTAAAGAGAGAGATGACTCCCGATGTTGAATCAACGGTACAGATAGAACTCGCTGCAGTTGTGGCAAAGGTGAGAGCACCGGCGCTGGAGCTACTTGTTGCAGTAGGCGTATCCGTTGCACCTGGTCGCAAAATCGCAACATTTGAATTTGGATAGCTCAAAACCAAAGAAGGGGTTGCGCGTGCAATCTCCAGATTCGCAGTGACAAAGGTAATGTCATATTTCGGATTATTTGCAGTAGTCAAAGTGCCTTGTTGGATTTGGTAGGCACCGGCATCGACGCCAGGAGCTCGAGATAGCGCACCGGTGAGAGCATCACCAAGAACGAGAGAGCTCACCGTTACTGAGTATGTCAACGCTGGATCCGCCGCACCTAGAGCTTTGCTCTTGGCATCTGCCGTTACCGTAATAGCACGAGGGTTCACAGTGAAGTTCTGCGAGACCTGGCTTGCTGCTCCGGTGTTGGCATCTCCTGCTTGATTTGCGTTGATTACGCAGGTACCGACACCTAGAAGTGTGATGACGCTTCCATTATTGCCGGCAGTAGTACAGACCGAGGGCGATCCTGAGCTAAATACAACCGAAAGAGAGACTGATGAGATGGCGCTAACAGTAAATGTCTCACTGGAGTAACTCCTTGCAGATAGCGACCCAAATGAAATTGTCTGGCTGGCGAGACCGATAGAGAATGAGACTGAATTGGTCTGTGCGAAATAATTTCCGCTCTCTGCATTTGTAACCGTGACAATACAAGTACCTGCAGTTGTATAGGTCAACGTTGTTCCTGACACTGAACAGCCTGGGGTCGTATTGCCCAGATCAAGAGCGTAGGAATATGAATTAGGCCCAGAGCCGCCCGTTCCTGTCAATGTAACGCTCTTATTGTTGGAGCTATACGAAGCGCTCAAGGATGATAGACCGACTGCAGATTGAGTGGCCTTGGTAATGCCAAAAGTTACAGGAGCCAAGGTGATGTTGTAATTGGGATTAGCGAGCGTGCCTATTGCAATGGCATAGTTTCCAACATTCGTGCCGGTATAGGTAAGAGAACCTGATAGAACATCCGAACCGACTAATGAGCCGGAGGTAATTGTGTAGGCAAGAGTCGGGTCGTTAGCTCCATAAACTTTGGACTGACCTGCCGTAGGAGTAACAGTGATTGCAGCCTTTGTTGATGTTGGAGTGAGAGCCAAAGCGGTTACGGTCTCGTAATTAACGCTATCGGTAGGACTGAAACCTGCAGTGAGTGAGTAAGTGGCGACACCACTTGGTATCCAAAGACACTGCGCTATGAATGTTGAGGAGCCAGTTGTAGCAACGTCAGTACATCCCGAAATATCTGCGCCGCTACTTTTGAAGGAGACGCTTCCGGCTACAGAAGTGGTCGCTGTGATTGTGTCAATCGCCCCATACATTGGAGCTGCTGAGGCAATTGAGAGATTAATGACAGGAGATGCCCGGGAGATGATCAAATTCGAAGTCGCGACCGTATCAAATTGATAATTGGATGAAAATCCTCCGCTACATGTGATTTGAAGCGGTGATTGAGCAACAGTGGTTGTCGATGAATATACAGTGCTGGTACAGACCGGCGGAGTAAGTCCAGTTAAGAATGAGGAACTTGTGGCACTATCTCCATTCACAAAGCCTTGATATGTGAATGAGTAGACCGGGGCCACGGCGCCGAACAGGGTAGATTTTCCATCAGGGATCACATTTAACGGTGCCTTTGTTACCTGAAGTGAGGCTGCTTCGGAGGTGGATTCGGCTAAACCAGAATTTCCGCTATAACTGGCGGTGATTGAGTAACTTCCAACACTTGGTTTCCATGTTGTACAAGTTGCAACGCCTGTTGTGATCACGGCTGCGCTACACCCAAGAATTGAAGATCCGCCGTTTTTGAAGTTCACCGTTCCTGTTGCAGTCTCAGGGGATACCGTTGCAGTTAAAGTATTTGATGCTCCATAAACTACAGATGGGCTAGTTGAAATATTAGTTGTCGTGGGAACTGGAAGACTCGAGATTGCAGAGACAGTGCTACTTGAGACATTGGCAGAGCTGGTCGAATCTGATGCAGTTCTGGCAAAGACTCGGAAGTTATATTGAGTCGCACTGAGTAGTCCTGAGATCGAAGCGGTTGTCTGGCTAGAGACGATAAAAGAATTTGTGTAATTAGTCGCCGCTGCCGTCTTATATTGGACGATGTAATCAGTCGGTGAGACAGCCGCGGGGGCTCCCCACGAGAGACTCATTTGACCAGATCCGGCGGGTGTTGCAGTCAGGCCAGTTGGCGCTCCGAGAGAAGGCTCGGCAACCTTTCCCCAAATTTGGAAAGATAAATTCTTGTGACCCATTGAAGTGCCAGGCGCGGCACATACTGCCTCACAACCTGCTCCATTCCAGATCACCGAGTCATTAGCGCTGGTCCATCCGCCACCGATACCGCCCCACATGTCACATGAACCGTAGTCGGTAACGCCATTTTCATTCCATTGAAAGCCCCAGCGAAGAGATGAACCGCCTGCCGAGCAACTTGTGATGTTAAATCCATAATGCCCCATTGGGTTCTGATAAGAGAAAACTCGGTTGGCACCCGCAGCTGCGCTCTGTTTATATTTCGTGACAGGTATCGATGCTGCAGTGTTGAAGAGAATGTTTGTGTTAGTGAGCCTTGATTGCGCCGTTGAGGCAGCTGTCAAAGTTTCCAGCCATACGTGGCCACCGAATGGATTATTTGCTATATCTCCACCGACAGGTATTCCATATGTACCGGCATCATACGGATACGACCCGGAGCTAGTTCCCGGCTTAAAGACTGCCAACATTTTCTTCACACTGAGATCGTTGAATACTGAAAACTTAGCATCTGTGGCAACGTCGTTAGTAAGCGAAGTAGTGTTGAGAGTTGTTGATGAGTTGGTCCAATATGTCGAGTTATAAAGGAAGTTGGTAGAGGCGGGAGCACCCTTCATCATCAAAACCCAAGATCCATTATCTGAATTTGTGCGATCCATCATTACATACACTTCAGTTGCTGTTCCGTTTACCTTTATCCAATATGTTCCATTAGTCGTGGTTCCATAAAGGTTATAAATCTCCTGCGGTGAAGTTGCTGCACAGAGCGCACTTGAGCCAATTACGCACTCGCTACTCTGCGCGGCTGATGCCATCGGAGCTGAAGCAACCGAAATTCCAGAGACCGTTGAGACCAATAAGAGAAGTAAAAGCAATTTGTGAATTAAATTTTGGGACAGGCGCTTTACGAGAGAGTGATTAGGCGCATCAGAGCCTTTGTTGCAGAGCATTCTCCGTTTCATGGCTACAGAATATTTTTCTACTGAAATGGGCATGGATAAATGTCACAAAATGCACACACGCTAAATAAAAGAGAGATTCTCTGCACTCATGAGGTAACACTTGTGACAGCCCAGTTACCAGCGGAAATTGTCCTCAGAGTTGTTTATGGCTTAGGTCTAAATCCATCAATTCGGTAGCTGACTCCGACCCACTTCGCACCAACGGCCGCCTTTGGCGCTTTTGTTGCCGGATAGATCACGATTGAAGACTTGAGAGTTTTATTTACCTTCTTCATGAGAGCGCAGACTGCTGTTGCTTGACGCTTTGCGAGTGCCTGCGATGCTGTAGAAGCGGGGGTCTTGCCATATGTGTAACCAATACAGGTTACAGAAGCACCATTCTTGAGAGACTTCACATACTTGGTCAGGTATGCGCTGTCATAGGTGCTTAACTTCAAGGTTGATGAAAGCGAGTAGAGAGTCACCGCTGGCTTGATCGTTTTGGCAGCGTTTGCAGCTGCTATCTCAGCATCTTTTGCAGCCTGCAGTACTGCAGCCTCCTTCGCGGAAGCTTCAGCCGCATCTTGGGCAGCCTTAAGAGCAGCAGCATCTGCAGCTGCCTTTGCCTCTGCAAGTGCTTTGGCATCTGCTGCCATCTTCTCCTGAGCTGCCTTGAGAGCGGCTGCTACGGCTTCCTCTTCAGCAACCTTCTTATCGGCAAGCTCTTTCGCAGCTGCAAGTGCCGCAGTGTTGTCAACGGGCGTCGGTGCGATGTATCCACCACCGCCACTTGAAGGTGGCGGTGAATTAGTAACAACCGCATTAGCAATAACAATCACTGGGTCACTGGAGATAGTTGTTGTAATTGATCCGCTGGTGGTGGCAGTGCCAAGAAGTGTTAACTCTCCTCCTGTTACGGCGTAAACCACGGATCCCGGAACAATCTGGCTATCAGTAATTGTCATTCGAATCGGTGAATTAGTGTCTTGGACAGTTCCATCGGTTCCAAGCCATGCAATCACCGTTGATGAAATCACGGTCTTATCTGAAGGAAGCAAGCCCGTCAGTGATGAGTAATCTGATAATCCGTAGACGGAGATTACTGTTCCGGCGCTAAGCGCGTTAACGGGTACCTCATATGAGACAGTCATTGAGCCGAAATTAAAAGAGCCGGTTGGACCGACGCCGTTGACAATCGAGAAACTGGCAAGCGATGTCAGTGCACTGCTTGCGATTCCTGCCAATGAATTCTGAACCCACTGCGCAGTCAATGTGACGTTAGCTGAACCAACTGTGTAAGTTGCTCCAGGCTGTAGAACACTTGTCCCATCAGACCATCCGATAAAGGTGAATCCCTGGCGGAATACCGTTGAAGCAGATGCCACAGTAAATGTTGAACCGGCGATGCGACCTACTGGGTCAACAGGTGCAACGCCGAAGCCACTTCCCGTTGAATATGTGACGTTATAGCCAGATGTCCAGCTTGGTACGAAGGTAACAGGAGAAGCCTCGGGACCGACAAGGTAGCTATCGCCCGGCTGATACAGCGCACTTCCATCACTCCATCCAGCAAATGCGTAGTTAGCTCTTGTTACTTGAGCGCCACTTGAAATCGTAATCAACGTTCCTTCGAGGATCGATGGTTGAGTTGGTACAGAACCTGCGCCATTGGCTCCCAACGAGTAGCTAATCTGGGTGTAACCATTTAGAGAGAACTGTGCTGTGAAGGTCACATCACTTGCCCCGAATGTATAGGTGGCGCCGGCAGCATAGAGCGCAGATCCATCTGACCAGCCAGTGAATGTATGGGCTATCCACGTCGGACTTGAGCCCGAAGCCGGAAGTGAAAATGTCGAACCGATTACACCATCTGCTTGAGTTGGAAGTGTTCCCGTTCCGCCACCTAAATCAAAGCTCACCGAATAATCGATTGTTGTCCACTGCGCAGTGAGAGTCACATTGCTACTACCGATGACATAGGTAGATCCTGCTGTGTAAGTTTCGCCGCCATCGCTCCAGCCAGCAAAATTGTAACCGGCACGACTTGGGGTAGGTGCAACCTGGAATGCTTGATTGATTGTGAGTGCGCTCTGTAGAGGGAGTGTTCCACTTGCTCCACCTAAGTTATAGGTAACAGTGTATGAAATCGCCGTCCAACGAGCCTGGAGAGCTGAGTTTTGTACAACGGTAAAACTTGATGATGCTGCACGTAGATTATTTGAAGCATCGACCCAGCCAGCAAAGTTATAACCGGTAAGGGTTGGGGTACCTGAGAGAGTTACAACTGTGCCGCTGTCATAGAGACCTGCACCGGTGACAGATGATAAAGAACCGTTGAGGATATAGCTCACTGTATAAACGGGCACCCACTGTGCTGTTAGCGTGACTGCAGATGGCGTGCTTGCGGTTATCGAGTAAGTGGCCAGTGCGCCGTAGGTAGTTGTTCCATCAGACCAGCCTGCAAAGTTATAGCCTGATCGGGTAGGAGTAGCCGCTAAGGTAAATGTGTTACTAATCCTCTTATCGGCTTGAGTAGGCAAGGTACTGGTGCCACCAGCTAGCGCATAGGTAATTGTGTAATTAACAGGTGTCCAGATGGCATAGAAAGCCTTCGCCGCACTTGTCGAATAAGTTGTTACTGCTGTCGTTGAAGATGCTGTCGCGGCCCACCCACCAAAGGTGTATCCGCTCTTAGTTAGATTTCCTATGTTGCCAGAGAGGGTGAGAGCCGATGCTCCAGTTGTCCAACTCTGACTGGGTGGCACATTGCCGCTTGACGCCTGATTTGAGTTGTATGTGATTGCGTAGGTATTGGCTGTCCAAACAGGATTGAAGGTGATTCCCGCTGTTGGAGTATATGAAGCACCACCTGCATAGGTCGTTGTGCCATTAGTCCAACCACCAAATGTGTATCCCGTCTTTACCATGGCGCCGACGGTCGCAAGATTAATTGCACCGCTGGTCCAGCTCTGACTTGTTCGAGATGGAGTTCCGCTTGTGGCACCTTGGCTACTAAAGGTGATCAGATTTCCCCACCGTGCATAAAGGGTGAGGTTGGCTAGGAATGGATAGCTCTGGGAGTTGCTGTATGCAGTCCCAGTTCCATCAGCTGATGTATTCCAACCGGTGAAGGTGCGGTCGGCAAAGGTAAATGCGTTAGCAGTTAAGTTTGCCGTGGCAGAACTGGTCTGGGTCTCCATAGATCCGGTGCCGCCATTTGCCAGAAACCTGACGTTATAGGTTCCACGGTTCCAGATTGCATAGAAAGTTGCATCTGCAGATGTTGAGTAACTTGCCACCGGAGTTGTCGAACTCGCCGATGTAGCCCAACCACCGAAGGAGTAGCCGGTGCGAGAGTAAGTGGAAGTCACTGGAAGAGTTGTAGCAGCCGCCCCAGTGGTATATGAACCAGCGCTCTGACTTCCACTGCCACCATTTGAGTTGTAGGTAATTGTGTATTGGCGAGCGGTCCAGATCGCGTAGAGGGTCTGCGAACTCGAAGGAGAATATGGGGAAGTTAGCGCTGTACCCGTCTCGGTTAAGGACCAGCCACCAAAGTTATAGCCCGATTTACTTAGCCCGGTACCAAGAGCCAACGTGATCGCAGAACCAGCATAGTTTGCTGATGATGGGGCAATTCCGACAGCTCCATTCGTGTTGTATGTAATCACAGTATTTACTGTTATTGAGGATGATATGGAAGTCGTGGCAGAGTACGCAGCATCTCCAGAGTAATACGCAGTTACTGAGTATGTTCCAACAGCACTCGGAAGCCACGAGCAAGTCGCACTTCCCGATCCATCTAAGTTGCCTGTAGTACAGAGTGTATTCCCAGCCCCATCTTTAAAAGCTACGGTTCCCGTTGCTCCAGCCGTGACTTCTGCCGTGAATGTCTCACGCTCTCCAAGCAAGAGGCTTGTCGCACTCTTTGTGTATGTAGGAGTTACGCTCAGTAACGGACGTGTTGGAAGATCGCTTGAAATAGAGACAGTGCCTGTCTTACTAATCGTGGGACCTCCAGAAGCGACGTTCCATGAAGCAATCTGGTCAAGAAAATTGGGATTAAGAAGCACCTGTGCTCCCGATGGCGCCGTCATCGTCGCCGGGTAGGGAAGGTTCGCAGCAAAGTTACTTGTGTAGAGAGCGCTCTTCGTCATGACCAAGCCCGCGTAACATCCTGGGAAACCGTTGACAACACCTGAACGCGCAAAACCGATTTTTAATGTCGTATCTGTCCAGTGATTTGTATCAGCATAAGACACTTGCTGAACTCCATTGACATAAACCTTGGCTTGGCCAGACGCTCTTACAAGCGCAACATGGAACCATGTATTTGCACCTGGAAGTACGCCAGTAGGCGAAATCGTTCCGCCTAAAATACCTATAGAACCATTACTACCTTGCGCATAACCTAAATTGCCATCAAGGCGGAGCGCGAAGGCCCCGCCTGTTGCGTAAGGCCAAGGATCGCTACCAATTCCGAATAGTGCATTTCCACCCGGGTAATTACCTGGAGATTTAATCCAGGTTGCAATTGTGAAATCATTCACCGATTGCGCGGTATCGATTGCACTTGAAAGGGTTACGGTCAATCCAGAGTTCACGACGCCACCCGTGACTCCGACGTTTCCAGGTAAGCAGACACTGCCTTTAGTTGCAACTAAACTTTGAAAGGCGTTGGTTCCAAGAGTTGGTCTTGGAGATGGAAGGCGCAGATCTGTCGGATTAGCCGATGCGAACGCGCCCTCACCGATTGATGTAACACCGCTTGGAATAATTAATGTGGTTGGATACGCGCCGCTGAAGGCGTAGTTACCAATCGTCGTCACGGTGCTAGGAATTGTGATTGCGTTAAATGGTTGACCTTGGAATGCATAAGGCGCAACCGTTGTCATGCCGCTAGGCAGAATCATTGAGCCTGTCATTCCATTACCCGCGAAAGCTGCCGTACCGATTGTCCTAAAATTAGCGTTTAAAGTTAGTGATGTCATCGTGCTTAGGTAGAAACTATAATCTCCAACAGATGTCATCCCACTGCTGAAGACGACGGCACCAAGACGTGCCCTCTCGAAGCTAAAAGCTGCAACCGAGGTAACCGAGGCGTCAAAAGTTACATCGCCTACACAGTTTGCTCCTCCACTAGCTTGGCCACTTGTCACTGTATAAGTTCCAGACGTTCCGCAATTGAATGTTGCGGCATTTGCGGCTGGCATCGGGCTTATGAGCGAGAGAAATAGCGCTCCAAGAAGAGATCCAGCTACTACCTTGGAAATCGAGATTGGCGTTTTCTTGAGGTGCATCATGCGAGGAGATTAATTTTCCACAAATGGCTTTTGAGAATGTGTCACACTTTGGAAATCAGTCGATTTTATTGATGAAAAAGAAGTTGTTATAGGTAACATTTGTGACAGCGCTCCCTATGCCTATGAGAAACCCGTGCCATCATTAGGTATGAATTCAACGCGAGTTATCTATGTCGAAAATGACTCAGCTCTGCGTCAATTCCTCCAAGAGTCACTCAAAGATCAACCTGGGATTGAGTTGATCGGCACATATGCAGACGGGATATCAGCGCTGGATCGTTCCGTGGCAAAGAAAGCCGATGTTGCCCTGATTGATTTTGGCCTAGACACAGATGGGCTTAATGGGATTGAGCTAGGAATCGCTCTCCGTGAGATCAATGAGTACATCGGAATTGTTATCTATTCTCAATTTAACGTGCGCAAAATGGTCAATCGCGTCCCGCCTGCGATGCGTAATGGGTGGTCGTTCTTTGAGAAGAGCGGCGAGATGGCAATCGCAGATTATGCAAAGATTTTGAAAGATACCGCGGTCGGTAAGGGAAACTGGGAAGAGTTCTTCCCTGCGGCATCAGAAGCGAGCGATGCTGATCTCAATCCTTACTATGAACTGACATCACGCCAGCGATCGATTATCTCTCTTCTGGCACAAGGA
>JBDLWK010000017.1:0-18367 GCA_039804335.1 Actinomycetota bacterium | reverse complement strand
GCGATGCTCCATACCGAGGTCGTAGTACTCGAGATTGACGTCGAGGTAAGGCAGGATCAACTTATCCTTGATGAACTGCCACATGATGCGAGTCATCTCGTCGCCATCAAGCTCTACAACTGTTCCTTCTACCTTGATCTTTGACATTATCTTCTCCCGATATTTTCTTGTTAAACCTTAGAGTGTCTGTACATCAGCTTGCTTGGCGCGAACGGCTTCAGCAGCTTCCTTCAGTGATGCAACCTCAGAATCTGTGAGCTTGCTTTCGACAACCTTACGAACTCCAGCCTTTCCAATCTCAGCTTCAACGCCGAGATAGACGCCAGAGATGCCGTACTCGCCATCGACCCATGCGCAGACCGGCATAACTTCACCTGAATCTTCGATGACAGCCTTGGCCATACGCGCTGCTGCTGCAGATGGTGCGTAGTAAGCAGAGCCGGTCTTGAGAAGTGCAACGACTTCAGCGCCACCATTACGTGTGCGATCTACAAGCTCGTCGATCTCTGCCTGTGACAACTTCTCCGAGAGAGGTGTTCCATCAACTGTGCAACGGCTTGGGACTGGAACCATAGTGTCGCCATGTGAACCGAGTGTCAGCGTCTTTACAGATGCCACTGATACTCCGAGCTTTTCGGCAACGAAGTTTGTAAAGCGAGCGGTATCAAGCATTCCTGCCTGTCCCATCACGCGATTCTTTGGAAAGTTTGTTGCAATCTGTGCAAGCGCTGTCATCTCATCGAGTGGATTTGAGACCACGATGATGACTGCATTTGGTGAATGCTTTGCAATATTTTCAGCTACTCCACGAACGATTCCTGCGTTGACTCCGATGAGATCCATACGGCTCATACCTGGCTTACGTGGAAGTCCTGCAGTAATAACTACGACATCTGAATTTGCTGTCTTCTCGTAGCCACCACCATCAGCGGTTGTGGTTGCGCCGGTCAGCTTTGTCTCGAAGCCTTCGATTGAACGCGACTGGTTCATGTCGAGTGCAAGACCTTCTGATTTACCTTCGAGAATATCTGTGAGGACAACCTCATCGAAGATGTTGTATTCAGCTAAACGGAGAGCTGTAGTTGAACCATAGAATCCTGCACCAACAACGGTGACTTTCTTTGCCATCTTGCGTCCTATCTTGGATTATCTTGACGTCGAGGTAACTCTACAACCCTTTTGGAAGTGAGAGAGCCAGGGCGAAGAGCGCGCTGGCGAGTGCAAGCGGGAAATAGCACTCGATTATCCGGCGCCGCCCTGAAGTTCTTCCCCATTGAGCGAGGGCCACGATTCCAGTTCCGAGGGCGACCAAGATCGAGCCGGTGCGGACCGCACCAAATCCCCCCACGAGAATTCCGGTAATAATTGTGAGTGTCGCCGCCCGGAGCTGAAACTTAGTTATCGCTCGCATGCATCCACCACATTTGTAAGCAACATGGCTCGCGTCATCGGGCCAACGCCACCTGGCATCGGCGCAATCCACGATGCAACATCACGTACAGCTGGATCGATATCGCCAAGCAAGCCTGCATCTGTGCGAGAAATACCGACATCAAGAACTGCAGCACCTGGCTTGATCATCGCTGCCTTGAGGAAATGCGCCTGTCCAATTGCCGCGACAACGATATCGGCGCGACGTGTGTGGGCTGCTAAATCTTTTGTTCCGGTATGAGTCAGCGTCACAGTTGCATTCTCTTGCTTGCGAGTAAGTAGCAAACCGAGAGGACGACCGACGGTGAGCCCGCGTCCAATGACTACGACCTCTGCGCCATTGAGAGGAACTTTGTAGTGATTGAGAAGTTCCACGATTCCGCGGGGTGTGCATGGAAGAGGGGCGTCATAACCTGCAACGAGGCGACCAAGATTCATGGGATGTAATCCATCAGCATCCTTGGCAGGATCTATCGCCTCCAGAATTACCTGAGTATTGATTCCACGTGGAAGTGGCAATTGCACAATGTATCCAGTGCACTCTTGCGCACTATTGAGATCTCGAATGGCGGCGAGTACATCTGCCTGAGTTGCATCTGCTGGTAGATCTATGCGAATCGAATTGATTCCAACTTCTTGGCAATCGCGGTGCTTTCCACCAACGTAAGAGTGTGAACCAGGATCATCGCCGACAAGGACAGTGCCAAGTCCGGGAGTAATCCCCTTCGCCTTCAGCGAGGTAGTGCGGGCAGCTAAGTTCTGCTTGATCGATGCAGCCAGTGCCTTGCCATCGAGAATCTCTGCGCTCATATGCTCAACCTACCTTTTCAATTCCACTATGCATGCGAGAAGTGTCGAGTGCCGGTGAAGAACATTGCAATTCCGGCCTTCTGCGCGGCAGCGATGACCTCTTCATCTCGAACAGAACCACCAGGCTGAACAATCGCAGTGACGCCGGCGCTGGTGAGAATCTCGAGACCATCGGCAAATGGGAAGAATGCATCAGATGCGGCAACGCTCCCCTTGACTCGATCTCCAGCTCTCTCAACGGCGAGTTTTGCAGAGTCGACGCGGTTGACCTGACCCATGCCAATGCCGACGGCTGCGCCGGCATTGGCTAGGAGAATTGCATTGCTCTTCACAGCGCGCACTGCGCGCCATGCAAATTGAAGATCTGCAAGAACTTCGGCGCTTACAACTTCGCCGGTTACCTGCTTCCAATTCTCGGCGCTATCGCCCTCGGCATTTATGAGGTCAGTTTGCTGCACCAAGATTCCGCCGGAGACTGGGCGCATCTCGAGTGGAGCGATGCGGGTGATTGGATTGGTGAGAATCCGGATAGATGGCTTCTTCATCAAAATTTCGAGGGCCTCTGGCTCATATTCTGGAGCGATAATCACTTCGGTAAAGATTTGCGAAAGCGGCTCTGCCATCGCAACTGTGACTTTACGATTTGATGCAACTACTCCACCAAATGCCGATACCGGATCGCAGGCATGTGCTTTGAGATATGCATCGGCGATATCTGTGCCAGTTGCGATTCCGCATGGGTTTGCATGTTTGATAATTGCAACACATGGATCGCTGTGATCTAAAGCTGAACGCCATGCTGCATCGGCATCGGTGTAGTTATTAAATGACATCTCTTTGCCGTGAGATTGAATCGCACTGACGATTCCGGCAGGTCCGCCGCGGTAGATAGCTGCCTGCTGGTGTGGGTTCTCGCCATAACGAAGTGTGTTCTCACGCTTCCAGATAAGTCCTAGCCAATCAGGCATCTCTAAAGAAATTGTTGTACCTAGCCAACTGGCGATCGTAAGATCGTATTCTGCTGTCGTACGGAAAACTTCTAGCGCTAAATTCTTCCGCTCTTCTGCGGTGAAACCGCCAGCTTTGACAGCCGCTATTGCAGCGTCATATTGGTGCTCATGGCATAAAACTGCGACTGAACCATGGTTCTTTGCCGCTCCTCGCAACATCGAAGGTCCGCCAATATCGATCTGTTCGATGCAATCTTCAAACTTCGCACCTGACATGATCGTCTTAAGGAATGGGTAGAGGTTGATTACTACGAGATCAAAAGGTTCGATATCGAGTTCTTTTATCGCAGCGAGGTGATCTGGATTATTTTGATCAGCCAAGATTCCTGAATGCACTCGTGGGTGCAACGTCTTTACTCGACCTCCCATAATCTCTGGAAAACCGGTATAGCTACTGACCTCGGTTACTGCAATGCCAGCATCGTTCAAAGTCTTTGCAGTCGAGCCGGTAGAGAGAATCTCAACGCCGGCTTCTGCAAGCACCTGACCGAGCTCAAGGAGACGCTCCTTGTCGTAAACGCTAATGAGTGCGCGGCGGATTGGTTTGCGATCAGACATCTGTGGACTCCGGATTCATGACTGTAGTGTTGGAATAACTTGTCGAATGGTCGCCACAATGAGACCGCGCTCGATAATCTTAATACGTTCATGGAGCGACTCTTCGGTATCGTCTTCGAGAATCTCAACTCTCTCCTGGGCAATAACTTCACCGGTATCCACGCCGGCATCAACCCAATGAATTGATGTGCCGGTCTCGGATACACCCGCTGCCAGTGCGTCACGAACAGCATGCGCCCCAGGAAAGAGTGGCAAGAGGGCGGGATGGCTATTGATGATTTTAAATCGCGTGGTGATCGCCTCTGGCAGGATTCGCATAAATCCAGCGCTGACGACGAGATCTGGACGGAGCGCAGCAATTAAGCCTTCAAGTTCTGCGTTCCAGATCGTTCGATCTGCAAGCATCGGAATTGTGTAGCTCTCAATATGATATTTGGATGCGCGTTGAAGTACCTGTGCCTCTGGTTGATCGCAGATGAGGGCGACTACTTCGCTTTCAATATCTGAAAAATCTGCGGTGAAGATCGCCTCAGCCAATGTGCCAGAACCCGAAGCGAGAATGAGAATTCGCTTCAACGAGCGCGCCGCACTGTGAAGAAGGTCGCAATCGCTGCGCCAATGCCGATCTCACCAATGGCGATAAGGCCAAATTTCCAGATTGAGACGCCAAATGCCCCCATCTCATCGGTCATCAATGAACCGCTGGAGAGATAGGCAACGAGAATCAATAAAACTGCAAGGAAGAGCGCTGTCTGCAATAGCAATTTAATACCCGAGTCGAGAGTCCAGTACGCAAGAAGTAGGCCAATCGCTAAAAAGAAAATCGCAGATGCGATCAGGAGTGGGTAGCGATCTGTCGGCAATATTCCAAGAAGTGGAAATACGGGAAGTTGATCTGTATTTAACGACCAGGGCGAGACGAGCGTGCCAGTTCCAACAGCAAAGCCTGAACCAGCTGAGTAAGAGGCTGCAGCTATTGCGGCGTTGGGCAGGTAGAGGATGTTAAGAAGAAGAAGTAAGACTCCCCCAAAGATTCCTGGCTGAAGCGCGGTAGTCAGTAGTTTTACCTGTGCAAAGTTGGCGAAGATAAGTACGCCGACGATAATCGTGAAGAATCCGATAATGATTGCGATGATTCGTGTGGCGATAATTGCTGGTGTGGAGATTGGTAAACGCGGACCACAGGTAAGAGTTGCTGTGATTGAGATGAAGAAAGCGAAGATCGGTGCGAGATACCACTGTGATTGCACCGTCGGTGATGAGGTCAGAAAGGCAACAGCAGTGACAATTACTGTGTAGAAGATTGAATAGATTGTCCGAACGCCATTGGCATCATGAAAATCACCTTGCAGGCGATCGAGTGCACGATTGAAGGTGGTGCGAATAGCGAAGAAAGGAAGTGCGATCGCGCCCCATGGGAGATAGGAGAAGTAGCCAGGGATTCCAGTCGGAGGCAGCGAGAGCGTAAATGGGATGTGGTGCGAGCCGAGCCAAATCCAGGCAGCTCCCCGAATTGGATCTGTGGTCGTTCCAGTCGCGCTACCTGCCGTTGCCCATGCAACAAGGGCGATAAATGCAAACGGGAGCAGCACAAGTGCTGCTCCACGTATTGCGTGAGACAACGAGACCGAGAGGACGCGTTGCATCGTGAACTTAGCGGCCGAGAATCTCGCGCATGAGGCGCGCTGTCTCGCTAGGAGTTTGTCCTACCTTTACGCCGGCTGCTTCAAGAGCATCCTTCTTAGCTTGCGCTGTTCCTGATGAGCCAGAGACGATTGCGCCTGCATGGCCCATCGTCTTTCCTTCAGGTGCGGTAAATCCTGCAACGTAACCAACTACAGGCTTCTTCACATATTCTGCGATAAATGCAGCTGCGCGCTCTTCAGCATCTCCACCGATTTCACCGATCATGACAATTGCCTCAGTCTCAGGGTCATCCTGGAATGCGCGGAGGCAATCAATATGAGTTGTACCGATAACTGGATCTCCACCGATTCCAACAGCTGTTGAGAATCCGATATCGCGGAGCTCGTACATCATCTGGTATGTGAGCGTTCCTGACTTTGAGACGAGTCCGATTGGACCCTTCTTTGTAATATCTGCTGGAATGATTCCAACGTTTGAAGCCTCTGGGCTAATAAGTCCTGGACAGTTAGGTCCGATGATCTGAGTCTTTCCGCTCTTCAGTGAATATGCATAGAAGTATGCAGAGTCATGAACTGGAATTCCTTCAGTAATAACAACAACTAATGGCATCGTTGCATCGATTGCATCGATGACAGCTGCCTTTGCAAACTTAGGTGGAACGAAGACAACAGAAACATTTGCTCCCGTTGCCGCCATCGCCTCTGCAACGGTATTGAAAACTGGAAGTGATGTGCCATCGATATCGACGACCTGTCCACCCTTACCTGGTGTAACGCCTCCGACAACCTTTGTGCCTGAGTGTGCTTTGTTCCTTCAGAGCCTGTCATGCCCTGAACGATGACCTTGCTGGAAGAGTTGATAAAGATTGACATTACTTTGCCGCCAATTCTGCAGCGCGTGATGCTGCTCCATCCATAGTCTCTGCCTGCTCCACCAATGGGTGGTTTGCAGCATTCAAAATTGCGCGTCCTTCAAGGACGTTATTGCCATCAAGGCGTACCACGATTGGCTTAGTTGCCTGAGCGCCGAGGAGCTCGAGCGCCTGAACGATTCCATTTGCAACGGCATCGCATGCAGTGATTCCACCGAAGACGTTAACGAAGACGCTCTTTACATCTGGATCACCAAGGATGATTGAGAGTCCATCTGCCATAACTTGAGCAGATGCTCCGCCTCCGATATCGAGGAAGTTAGCTGGGCGCATGCCACCGAACTTTTCTCCCGCGTAAGCAACAACATCGAGCGTTGACATCACAAGACCGGCACCGTTACCGATGATTCCGACCTGGCCGTTATCAAGCTTTACGTAGTTCAGTCCCTTAGCCTTAGCAGCTTCTTCAAGGGCATTTGCAGTTGCTGTATCAACGAGCTCGGCATGTCCTGGCTGACGGAAATCGGCGTTCTCATCGAGTGAGACCTTGCCATCGAGAGCGATGATGCGACCATCTTCTGTCTTAACGAGTGGATTGACCTCAACGAGAGTTGCATCCTCAGATTGGAATGTCTCCCAAAGCTTTACAAGAACATCTGCGACTTGATCTGCAATATCTGCAGGGAATTGTGCTTGAGCAATAATCTTCGTAGCGAGCGCCTTATCGATTCCATCGACTGCGCTTACAGGAACCTTCGCTAGCTTCTCAGGAGTTGTATGGGCAACTTCTTCGATATCCATTCCGCCGGCAACTGATGCCATGACGAGGAATGTGCGGTTAGAGCGATCGAGCAAGATTGAGATGTAGTACTCATCAACGATTGGCGCTGCTTGGGCGATCATCACCTTATGTACGGTGTGGCCCTTAATATCCATTCCGAGAATCGCTGATGCCTTCTCAAATGTATCTGCTGGATCTACTGCAAGCTTGACGCCGCCAGCCTTTCCACGACCACCAACTTTTACCTGGGCCTTAACAACAACCTTTCCACCCATATCAGCTGCGGCATCGCGAGCTTGTTCTGGAGTAGTTGCAACAGCGCCTTTAAGAACAGGAACGGTGTGCTTCTCAAAAAGGTCACGTGCTTGGTATTCGTAGAGATCCACTGATGGGCTCCTTCAATGTCGAAGATATGGGGTTATCTTAAACCCGCACCGGTGCGCATCTTTACAGGACGGTAATCGATTTAGAGCGGAGTAACTGGGGCATAACGCAGGAGCAGGCGCTTGTCGCCATAGGCGCCGAAGTTGATGGTCGCCTCGGACTTATCTCCGACTCCTGCGACAGCTACAACGGTGCCGAGGCCGAATGTGTCATGAGACACACGCTGGCCAATCTCGAGAACCATGGCAGAGGAGACCTTGCCGGTCGCCCGCGGTGGTGGAGCTGTCGCTACTCGGGATTTACGAACTGCGCTTGAGGATGTGTAGGAAGGCTTTCCCTCATTCATCCACTCGATCAAAGAAGATGGGATCTCATCGAGAAAACGTGATGCCGGGTTGTACTTCGGCGTTCCGAAAGTTAAACGATATTCAGCGCGAGAGATATAGAGACGCTTCTCTGCACGAGTAAGTCCAACGTATGCAAGGCGACGTTCTTCTTCAATCTCCTTCGGGTCATCAAAGGTGCGAGCATGGGGAAAGATTCCATCTTCCATGCCGGTAAGAAATACTGTCGGGAACTCGAGACCTTTTGCAGTGTGAAGTGTCATCAAGGTGACGACTCCCCCATGATCTTCGCCATCTGGAATCTCATCGGCATCTGCAACGAGTGAGACCTTCTCTAAGAAGCCACCGAGCGAAATGACTTCATCTTCGCCGAGTTCATCGAGTGAACGCTCTTCATATTCAATTGATGCCGATACTAGTTCTTGTAGGTTTTCAACTCGTACTTCATCTTGCGGGTCGGTACTAGCGGATAGTTCCTTGAGGAGCCCAGATTGTTCAAGCGCTGCTTCAATAATGGTTGAAGGCTTGGTCTTTACCTCAACTAAGACGGCGAGGGCTGAGAGCATATTTGTGAACTCGCCGATTGATTGTGATGCCTTATTAGGAACACCCGTTGCTTCGCGAACACGCAAGAGCGCATCCCAGAATGAGATTCCTTGTGCCTGCGCGAAGAGATCTACCTCTTCGATGGCACGGTCACCAATGCCACGCTTTGGAAAGTTGATGATGCGACGGAGTGAGACTTCATCGCTGGGATTTGCAAGAACACGAAGATATGCGAGTAAGTCTTTTACCTCTTTGCGCTCATAGAATCGAAGACCTCCCACAACCTTGTAAGGGATAGCAGCGCGCATGAAGACTTCTTCAAAGACACGAGATTGGGCGTTGGTGCGATAGAAGACCGCGGTATCGCCAGGCTTTGATTCATCCTTATCTTGCAAGCGGCGAATCTCGCCCTTGATGAATTCACCCTCGTCATACTCTGACTCTGCTACATAGCCAATGAGTGGCGCACCAGCGCCAGAATCTGACCATAGATTCTTCTCTTTACGCGATTCGTTCTGAGAGATCACAGCGTTAGCCGCAGAGAGAATGTTCTGGGTAGAACGGTAATTCTGCTCTAGCAATACGGTCTTTGCATTGGGGTAATCAACTTCAAATTGCAAGATATTGCGGATTGTTGCCCCGCGGAAGCCATAGATAGATTGATCGGCATCGCCCACAACGCAGAGTTCTGCGATTGGGAAGCCATCGGTTGCATCGCCGGTGAGCTCCTTTACCAATTGATATTGGGCATGGTTTGTATCCTGATATTCATCGACCAAGATATGGCGGAATCGTGATCGGAAGCGAGCTTTCGCCTCGGGAAATTGCTGAAGGACTTGAACCGTCTTCATAATCAAATCATCAAAATCCATCGCATTGGCTTGTTTCAACCGCTTCTCATACATGGTGTAAACATCGGCGGCGATGGTGTCGAATTGGTTTGTCGCCTTACTTAAGAATTCGTAAGGTGTTTGGAGTTCATTCTTTGCATTGGAGATGATGTTCTGAAATTGGCGAGCGGGATATCGCTTTGAATCTAAATTGAGAGTCTCGCAGACTTTCTGAATCAACTTCTGCGAATCTGCAGAATCATAGATTGAGAAGGTTGAGCTATATCCAAGTCTTTCTACCTCTTGGCGAAGGAGGCGAACGCAGGCAGAGTGGAAGGTTGAGACCCACATAGATTTTGCAATCGGACCAACGAGTTCGGTGACGCGCTCTTTCATCTCACCCGCAGCCTTATTGGTAAAAGTGATTGCGAGAATCTCGTACGGCTTTACGCCTCGGCGAGCCATCAAATATGCAATGCGGCGCGTGAGTACACGAGTCTTTCCTGAACCGGCTCCAGCGACAACAAGGAGTGGCGAACCGGCATGGGCAACAGCTTCCTGCTGCTGTGGATTTAACCCTTGAAGGAGTTCATCGTTACCGGACATGGCGCGGAGTCTATTAGGATTCACTCCCATGGAGCCTTTCTCAGATTCTGAAATCAAGCGAGTCCTCGTTGTTAACGCCCATCCGGATGATTCCGACTTTGGCGCTTCAGGAACTATCGCACAATGGGTAGCTAAGGGCATTGAAGTCAGCTACGTGCTCTGCACCAATGGCGATCAAGGTGGCGAAGAATCTGGATATACCAAGGAAGAAATGCCCGCGGTACGTCAGCGCGAGCAACTTGCAGCATGTGCAGCACTTGGCATCACCGATGTCACATTCTTAAATTATGTCGATGGCCATCTCGAGCCAACTATCGCCCTCCGCAAAGATATCGTTCGACAGATTCGTCGAGTTCAGCCTGATCGAATCTTGTGCCAATCGCCAGAACGCAACTGGGATCGCATCGGCGCTAGCCATCCAGATCACCTTGCAGCAGGTGAGGCAACAATCCAAGCGGTCTACCCTGATGCACGTAATCCCTTTGCCTTTACCGATCTCCTTGAACAAGAAGGTCTACAACCATGGAAGGTCAAAGAAGTCTGGATGCAGGGACACACTCACCCAGATCACTATGTAGATATCACCGATACCTTCCACTTCAAGATTGCAGCTCTTAAAGAGCATGCATCGCAGACTGGCCATATGGAGAATCTCGAAGAGATGCTCCGCGAATGGGGTCAGCGCAATGCTGGCGTTGGTGAGCTACCTGAAGGTCGTATCGCTGAAGCTTTTAAGATCGTCAACACGAACTAAAGCTCAGAGATTACTTAGCTGAAGCTTTAACGATCTCCACCATCTGGATTGGATAACCATCTCCAGCGTAGAAAGCTTGCTCGCCCTGCATTTGATATGCACCGACGGCACCGATCTTCTTTACGAGATCTAGACCCTTGGTGATCTTGCCCCAGATTGTGTAATCAGGACCGAGCTGAGTATCGGCATAGACCAAGAAGAACTGTGAACCATTTGTTCCTGGGCCTGAGTTAGCCATTGCAACTGTGCCTGCTGGGTAATTCTTCGCTCCAGCCTTTGGAAGATTCTCATTTGCATAACCCTTCCAGCCTGTTGGTGATCCGCTGCCTGAAGCTGTTGGGTCTCCACATTGAAGAACAAAGAGTCCTTCAGTTGTGAGGCGGTGGCAGAGTGATTTGTTGAAGTAACCCGCGTTAGCAAGTGCGCTCATGTTTGTAACTGTCTGTGGCGCCTTTGGATTGAGAGTAATGACGATATCGCCACAATTAGTTGTAAATGTCAGAGCCTTCGCAAGCTTCTTCGCTGGCGCGGTTGGCTGCTTCACCTTTGCTGGAGTGTGTCCGGAGGCAGTTGACTTCTTGCAGCCTGGAACAGTCGTTGGCTTCTCAGCTGCGAAGGTTGCAGGGGCAAGTATTGCTGAAAGTACGATTGCAGCAACGAGGGCAGAGATCTTCTTCATTATTGCTTCCTTTTCCTACTAATTATTCCCACTCAATTGTTCCAGGTGGCTTGCTAGTGACATCGAGGACAACGCGATTGACCTCACGGACTTCATTGGTAATGCGTGTAGAAATCTTCTCAAGAACTTCGTAAGGAACGCGTGACCAATCAGCGGTCATTGCATCCTCTGATGAAACTGGACGCAGGACAATTGGATGTCCATAGGTACGTCCATCTCCCTGCACACCAACGCTGCGAACATCTGCCAATAGGACCACTGGACATTGCCAGATGGTGCGATCAAGGCCTGCTGCCGTTAGCTCAGCGCGAGCGATCACATCTGCCTCACGCAAGATATCGAGACGTTCGCGAGTGACCTCACCGATGATGCGAATACCAAGGCCGGGTCCAGGGAAAGGCTGGCGCCAGACAATCTCACCTGGAAGTCCAAGCTCGAGGCCAACCTGGCGAACCTCATCCTTAAAGAGAGTGCGCAGTGGTTCTACCAACTTGAATTGAAGGTCATCAGGAAGTCCACCAACATTGTGGTGAGACTTAATATTTGCAGTTCCGGTACCGCCGCCAGATTCAACGACATCTGGATACAAGGTGCCCTGTACTAAGAACTCAACATCTCCGCCAGCTGCGATATCGCGGGCAGCTTTCTCGAATGAGCGAATGAATTCACGGCCTATTATCTTGCGCTTCTCTTCTGGGTCTGTAACACCAGCGAGAGCGTTAAGGAATTGATCGACCGCATCTACAACAACGAGATTGACGCCTGTTGATGCCACGAAGTCGCGCTGTACTTGTTCAGATTCACCACTGCGCAATAGGCCGTGGTCTACGAAGACACATGTCAGTTGGCTGCCGACTGCGCGCTGAATAATCGCTGCCGCAACTGCTGAATCAACACCGCCTGATAAACCACAGATAACTTTCTTATCGCCGATGATTTCTTTCGCCTTTGCGATTTCGACTTCTGCAATATTTGATGTCGTCCAGGTTGGCTTACAGCCGGCAATATTGATCAACCAATTCTGCAAGATCGCCTGGCCGTGTTCGGAGTGCAAGACTTCTGGGTGGAATTGAACACCGGCGATTTTTCCTGATGCATCTTCAAAGGCAGCGATAGGTGTATCGGCAGTTGATGCAGAGATTGAGAATCCACAAGGAACTTCAGAGACGGCATCGCCATGGGACATCCAGACCGATTGTTGAGCTGGAAGTCCGGTAAAGAGTTTTGAACCTGGCTTTACCTCAAGTGGCGTGCGACCAAACTCGGACTTACCTGTCTGAGCAACAACGCCTGCAAGGGCTGCCGCCATTGTCTGAAATCCGTAACAGATTCCGAAGGTAGGAATACCAAGTGCAAAGATTGCAGGATCAACCTTCGGCGCATGATCCGCATAGACCGATGAAGGTCCGCCAGACAAGATAATCGCCTCAGGGTTCTTCGCCGCAACTTCTGCCGCAGTAATCGTTGATGGAACAATCTCTGAGAAGACATGTGCTTCACGAACGCGTCGGGCAATTAGCTGTGCGTACTGCGCACCGAAATCAACAACAAGAACTCCGTGGGGCGTATTACTTGCCATGATGTGTCACAACATCAACGCGTTGGAATGACTTCACATCAGAGTAACCACATGTCGCCATCGCCTTACGAAGTGCACCGAAGAGGTTCATATCGCCAGTTGATGAATGTGATGGACCGATGAGGACTTCCTCGAGTGATCCAACGGTGCCGACATTGAAACGACGTCCACGTGGAAGCTCTGGGTGATATGCCTCAGAGCCCCAATGCCAACCTAGGCCTGGTGATTCAACGGCCTTCGCAAGCGCTGAGCCCATCATGACTGCATCTGCGCCACAAGCGATCGCCTTTGCAATATCGCCAGAGCGGCCGACTGCACCATCTGCAATAACGTGAACATAACGTCCACCAGATTCATCTAAATATTCGCGGCGTGCGGCAGCAACATCTGCAACGGCTGTTGCCATCGGAACTTCAATACCTGTCACGGTACGAGTTGTATGTGCTGCTCCCCCACCAAAACCAACGAGAACACCGGCGGCGCCAGCGCGCATCAAGTGGAGCGCACCAGTTGTCGTAGCAACGCCACCTACGATGACAGGAACATCAAGTTCATAAATAAATTTCTTTAAGTTAAGCGCTTCGCCCTCTGCTCCAACATGCTCTGCTGAAACAGTTGTTCCGCGGATTACAAAGATATCGACGCCGGCTTTGATGACAGCATCATGGAGTTCGACCGTGCGCTGTGGCGATAAAGATGCAGCAACTGTGACGCCGGCATCGCGGATCTGCTGAATGCGATCACGGATGAGCTCTGGACGAATCGGTGCGGCGTAGATCTCTTGCATACGCTTTGTTGCATGCTTCTCCGGCATCGATGCGATTTCACCTAGTGGAATACGTGGATCGTCATAGCGAGTCCAGAGTCCCTCCAGGTTTAGGACACCTAGTCCTCCGAGCTTTCCGATGGCTATTGCAGTATCTGGTGAGACCACTGAATCCATAGGCGCTGCAAGGAGCGGAAGATCAAACTTGTAGGCATCGATCTGCCAAGCCAGGCTTACCTCTTCTGGGGTACGAGTACGGCGGCTTGGAACGATTGCAATGTCATCAAAGGAGAAGGCTTGGCGTGCGCGCTTGCCTGGTGCGATTTCGATCTCCACTTACGCCTTCTTTCCATAGTTTGGTGCATCGGCAACATCGAGAACATCATGTGGATGGCTCTCTTTGAGACCTGCAGAGGTAATTTGAATGAGTCGACCTTCACGGCGAAGGGTTTCGATATCAGGCGCGCCGGCATAGCCCATGCCGCTGCGAAGTCCGCCCACGAGTTGGTGAACAACATCGGCCACTGTTCCCTTATAGGAAACTTTTCCTTCAATGCCTTCTGGAACTAACTTATCTTCAGAGAGAACGTCATCTTGCATGTAACGATCTTTTGAGTATGACTTCTTCTCGCCGCGAGATTGCATCGCACCGAGTGAGCCCATTCCGCGATAACCCTTGTACTTGCGGCCATCGATCTCAAAGAGTTCTCCTGGTGATTCTTCACAACCTGCAAGGAGTGAACCGAGCATGACGGTGTGAGCGCCAGCGACAATCGCCTTGACGATATCGCCTGAATATTGAAGTCCACCATCTGCAATCAATGGGATGCCCGCTTTATTACAAGCTTTCGCTGCCTCCATGATTGCGGTGATCTGTGGAACGCCAACGCCTGCAACAACGCGAGTCGTGCAGATAGATCCTGGACCAACGCCAACCTTGACCGCATCGGCTCCGGCGTTGATCAACGCCTGCGCACCTGCGCGAGTTGCAATATTGCCACCGATGATTTCAGTCGTTGGTGAGAACTTCTTAATGCGTGCAATCGAATCAAGTACTGCGCGGTGGTGGCCATGCGCTGTATCAACGACAACGATATCTACACCGGCATCGATCAGAGCTCGTGCGCGAGCAAATCCATCATCGCCGACACCAACAGCTGCTCCGGCTAAGCCAACGTTCTTTACCAACTTGACGTGAGCTACCTGTTCTTCGATTGGAAGATTACGGTGAATGATTCCAACGCCGCCGGCCTTGGCCATTGCAATCGCCATGGCGGATTCGGTGACGGTATCCATTGCTGAAGATACGAGTGGGACGGCGAGTGAGATATTGCGAGTCAACCAGGTTGAGGTGTTGACCTCAGATGGGACTACTTCAGAAGCATCTGGAAGCAGGAGGACATCGTCATATGTCAGGCCAAGGAGCGCGACCTTCTCTGAATCTATGGACATCGATACTCCTCTAGTTCGCTCAAGAGGCGATTCTAACGGCTCTTTAGAGGCCTACCGCCCGCTTGATTTCGGCTGAGGCGTTACCTAATCCCATTACTAGAGTGACATCTGAGCATTGGGCAGGATCCCAACCAGGGCCACCGAGGACGATGCGAGGTGCGGGGCGAATTGCTGGAAGATTGCGATAGAAATCAGGGTTGGCATTTTGTGGGAAGAGCGCCCAGAGGAAGACGGCAGGTGGTGCAAGGCGTGTAACTGTGGCTGAGACTGCCTCAAATGGGGTGCGAGCGCCAAGGAAGTGGGTCTTGATATTCATCTCGCTCAGTAGGGCTTCAAGTGCATGCAAGGGAAGCGAGTGCGCCTCTTCACCAACCGCAGCTACGACGACCGGATGCGCGTTAACTGGGTTTTCAATTGGTATCGATCTTTCACGCAATATCTTCTTGAGGATTTCGGTGAAGGCATGTTCGATTTCAATTCCTTCGCCAGATGCCTGCCACGCTTCACCAATTTCAATCAAGGTGGGAACGATGATTTCATGCCACGTTAATTCAACGCCATCTTCATCAAACTCTGCGCGAAGTGTCTCCTCAACGAAATCGACATCAAATGCTTGTAGGGCTTTATTAATTCCAGCGACTACATCCTCGCGTACTTCAAATTCACGAACAATATTTTCAAGCTTTACTGCGCCCTTGCTCTTCTTCGCCTTCTCTGCCGCATCTGCTGGCGTTACTCCGGCGCTAATTAAACGGCGCATCATCATCAGCTTTGCTAGATCTTCTGGACAGTACTTGCGATGCTCACCCGCCTCGTGGGTTGAAGGTCCAAGGCTGTAGCGACGGTCCCAGGTTCGAAGGGTTGCGGGGGCGACTCCAAGTCGGCGTGCAACGGCGGCAACGGTGAGGAGCTCTTCCTCGCTCTCTCCTCGCTGCGTCGTCATGAGGCAAGGATGGCTCAGAGTGGCCCAACTCACCAGTTGAAATTCGGACATTTGGGGCTAATCTGCAAATTGAACAACTTTTGGAGCGTTAGCCCCTTGAACAACCTATGAAACGGTTGTACTCTTCAACTCACACCCAGCTAAGTTCTAATAAGGAGCTTGAAATGAATACATTCGCAGAGCGATCAGAGGCCTTACGTCCTATTGCCGACGAATGGGATTGGCAATACCAAGGTTCATGCCGTGACATGGATCCAGAGATGTTCTTCCACCCAGATGGAGAGCGCGGCCCACGTCGTCGTAACCGCGAGAACGCTGCCAAGGCGGTCTGCGCCTCATGCCCAGTTCTTCAGAAGTGTCGTGAGCAGGCCCTTGCAGTTGCAGAGCCTTACGGAATTTGGGGCGGATTATCAGAAGATGATCGCGTCGCTATCTTGTCACGTCGTGGAGTTTCACGAATCTACGAAGCTTCATAATTTAATCTTTCACAATAAGAAAACCCCGTCTCATTGCGAGACGGGGTTTTCTTATTGGAAATTAATGCGAATGTCCACCAGGTCCATGTGAGTGGCCATGGCCTGACGCCGCTGGCTCTTCACCTGCTGGACGTTCAAAGACAACTGCCTCAGTTGTAATGAACATCGCTGCAATAGATGCCGCGTTAGCAAGCGCTGAACGTGTCACCTTCACTGGATCGATAACGCCATCCTTGCGGAGGTCGCCATAGACATCAGTTGCTGCATTGAATCCTTCATTATGTGGAAGTGCGCGAACCTTTGCAACTACTACGTAGCCCTCAAGTCCGGCATTCTCTGCAATCCAGCGAAGTGGCTCGTCGCATGCCTTGCGCACAAGCGCAACGCCGACTGCTTTATCACCGGTGAAGCCGAGGTTATCGTTAAGTGCATCAGCTGCATGCACAAGTGCTGCGCCGCCGCCGATAACGATTCCTTCTTCAACTGCTGCACGAGTCGCTGAGATTGCATCTTCAAGGCGGTGCTTCTTCTCCTTGAGTTCAACTTCGGTATGTGCGCCGACCTTGATTACGCAGACGCCGCCCGCGAGCTTTGCAACGCGCTCTTGAAGCTTCTCGCGATCCCAGTCAGAATCTGAGTTTGCAATCTCGTTGCGAAGTTCTTGAACGCGAGCTTCTACAACCTTTGCATCTCCTGCACCATCAACAATTGTTGTTGCATCCTTAGTGATAACGATGCGACGAGCACGGCCGAGATCTGTGAGCTGTACCTGATCAAGTTTCATGCCGATCTCTGCTGAGATGACCTGTCCGCCTGTAAGTACTGCAATGTCCTGGAGCATCGCCTTACGACGATCTCCAAAGCCTGGTGCCTTTACTGCTGCTGATGTAAAGACTCCGCGCATGCGGTTTACAACGAGAGTTGAAAGCGCTTCGCCCTCAACATCTTCAGCGATGATAAGAAGTGGCTTACCTGCCTGTGAGACCTTCTCGAGGATTGGCAACAAATCAGCGAGCGCTGAGACCTTTCCTGCTGAGATAAGTACGAAAGCATCGTCAAGGATTGCCTCCATACGATCTTGGTCGGTGACGAAATATGGAGAGATGTAACCCTTATCGAACTGCATACCTTCTGCGAATTCGAGTTCGAGCGCGGTAGTTGATGCCTCTTCTACAGTGATGACGCCATCTTTGCCGACCTTATCCATCGCCTCTGCGATGAGATCACCGATTGCGCGATCTTGAGCAGAAATAGTTGCAACATCTGCAATCTCTGCCTTATCTGCAACAACTGATGCATTCTCGCGAAGACGAGCAGATACTGCTGCAACTGCTGCTTCGATACCGAGCTTGAGATCCATTGGCTGTGCGCCAGCTGCAAGGTTGCGAAGGCCTTCCTTCACCATTGCCTGTGCAAGGACAGTCGCTGTTGTTGTTCCGTCACCGGCAACATCGTTCGTCTTTGTAGCAACTTCCTTAACGAGCTGAGCACCCATGTTCTCGACTGGGTCTGAAAGTTCGATTTCCTTTGCGATTGTTACGCCGTCATTTGTAATCAACGGTGCACCAAAGTTCTTTGAGATAACGACGTTACGTCCCTTAGGGCCGAGCGTTACCTTGACGGTGTCAGCAAGGATGTTGACTCCGCGTTCCATTGAGCGACGAGCTTGCTCGTCGAATTCCAGCATCTTTCCCATAAGAGTCTTAGCCCTTACTTTTCGACGATTGCGAGGATATCGCGCGCTGAAAGAACGAGAAGCTCTTCGTTTCCGTTACGAACTTCTGTTCCTCCATACTTGCTGTAAAGAACAACATCGCCAACCTTGACATCCATTGGGACGCGGACGCCATCATCGAAGCGGCCTGGGCCTACTGCAACGACAGTTCCTTCCTGTGGCTTC
>JBDLWK010000016.1:0-13660 GCA_039804335.1 Actinomycetota bacterium | reverse complement strand
CGCCTTTCCACCTGTTGTTGTCTCTGGTGATCCGAAGAAGACACCGATCTTGTCGCGGAGCTGGTTGATGAAGATCGCTGTTGTCTTTGATTGGTGAAGTGCACCTGTGATCTTACGTAGCGCCTGTGACATCAAACGCGCCTGGAGACCCATATGTGAATCACCCATCTCGCCCTCGATCTCTGCGCGAGGAACAAGTGCTGCAACTGAGTCGACGACTACGAGATCGAGTGCGCCAGAGCGAACCAACATATCCATGATCTCAAGTGCTTGTTCACCGGTATCTGGCTGTGATACGAGAAGTGCATCGATATCTACACCGAGTTTCTTTGCATATTCGGCATCGAATGCATGCTCAGCATCGATAAAGGCGCAAATACCGCCGAGCTTCTGAGCAGATGCGATTGCATGAAGAGTAAGTGTTGTCTTTCCTGAAGATTCTGGTCCGTAGATCTCTACGATACGACCACGTGGAAGTCCACCGATGCCGAGCGCCATATCGAGTGCAACAGAACCTGTCGGAATTACCTCGATAACCTGTGCTTGCTTATCTGACATCTTGATAACTGCGCCCTTACCAAACTGACGTTCGATCTGAGCGAGGGCGGTGTCGAGCGCCTTGTGGCGGTCGGATGATGCTTTTTCATCGGCTTTACTTGGCTTTTCAGCTGCCATGAGCTTTTCTCCTTTTAATCGAACGGTGGAGGTATATCCCCCACTGTTTGGTGGCCCAGAAGGTACGGAGCTTCATCGACGGCCCACGAGCGTTATAGAGACGCTGTGGGCGGAAGAGTGAGACCGCTCTGGTTGTGCATAGCCATCGCTGGCCATGGATAAAGGGTAGTCGAACATCTGTTCGAATACCACCTAAGACACACCGGCAATTTAACGGCTAGCACCGACAAATGAGCTCTGAGCCCAGCCATACTCACGCCCATGCTCATCCTCCTGCCACCTTCTGAGAAGAAGGTAGAAACCACGCGCCCCACGGCGGCGATGGGCGTCTACACGGGGGTTCTCTATCAAGCTCTCGATTGGCCATCGCTCTCCCCTGCCGCCAAGAAGCGGGCTGAGAGCGCTGTGGCAATCATCAGTGCGAAGTACGGCCTTGTTCGCCCATCCACAAAGATCGAAAGTTACAAAGAGAAGATCAACAATAAAGTGATGGGCCCACTCGTTGAGCAAGCCTTAGCGGGAATCAAAACCCCTCTAATCGTTGACTGCCGATCATCGACATATAAAACTGTCTGGAAGGCGCCGATTGATATCACCGTAGAGATCAAGGTGTCAACGGTTGTAGATGGAGTGCGAACAATCGTCACTCATATGTCTAAGAAGACTCGCGGTGAAATCGCGCGCTGGTTACTTCAATCACGATCTATCGCAAAGACCCCTGAAGATCTCTACGCCATTGTCTCGGAGAAGTATCCCTGTGCGCTTACGCCATCTGATGGCACCAACCCGTGGGTCCTAGAAGTTATCGCTGTTTAGCAGTTTCATTTGGGCATTGCTTACAGACTGCGCGCCAAATCTCATCTACTTCAACCCCGGCTTTCAACGCTTCATTGACAGTCTTGCTACCGAGTTCGCTGATTGCAATATCTTGCGAAAAAGATGGAGCCCACGCTTCGCCGAAAGAGAGAACTAGACGCTCTCGTAGATCTGAAATCCGCATTATTTAAAAGAGCGTATCTGTCGCCAAGTGCGCCGCTTGTTCGCGAGATTGTTCTGCAGTAATTGGTTGCATGACTTGTCCAAGTAACCAGCGCATTGCAATACCGGTACCAGGCTTTGATTGAGTAGCACCAAAGATGATTTGTGCAATCGTCATGTAATGCTCGGAGGCGCCATTTGTCATAGCTGCCACCAATACATCAGCATCATGGATTCGCATTGCAGCTAGCGCAGGATCAGTTGAGATTGAGATGGATAGAGACTCAAGAGCATCTGCGGGAGTACCGGCGTTCTTTGCTAAATCAGCTAAGCGGTGGACCTCAGAATCAATGAGCGCTGCTAGCACTGCATCTTTATCTCGATAGTGGTTATATAAAGTTGCCCGGGAGACTTCAGAGTGGTCGGCAATCTCAATCATTGAAAGACCTGAGATTCCTTTACGTGCAATTAAATCTTTGGTTCCCTCAAGAATTGCAGCTTCGGTGCGACGGTGTGCGCTAGCTTGAAGCGAATATTTAGGCTGCATCGACAACAACGAGCTTTGCTGTCTCAGTAGATGTGATCTCACGTGTTACCTCGCTCATGAGCGAGCCGAGGGTGAGACCGAGCGCTTCGCAGATCGAATTAAGGAGCTCGGATGAAGCTTCTTTCTGGCCGCGCTCGACTTCGGAGAGGTAACCGAGAGAAACACGTGCATCACGAGCAACATCTCGCAATGTGCGCGATTGCTCTGTGCGGGCGTGACGGAGAGCTTGGCCTACTGATTCACGTAGCAAAATCATTGTGCTTCTCCTTCCGTACACCCTTTGAAAACCTTAGCTAAGGATACGGGCAAAGGTGCCAATCGCGCTGGATATAGCGCCGGTTCTGATCCCCTCGCGCCCGCTATCGAGCTGCAATTGAATCGTCTGATTTACCGGGCCGCTGATTGCAACCCAAACCCTGCCTTCTGGCATACCTAGGTGATCGCCTGGCCCTGCGATTCCGGTCGTTGCGATACCCCATGTAGTGCCGAACTTCGCTCGCACCGCATCGGCCATAGCGATTGCAACCTCTTCACTGACAACGCTGAACTTATCGATGAGCGCACTATCGATTCCCAGAATATTGATCTTTACATCATTGGAGTATGCAATGACTCCCCCAAGAAAGACTTGGGATGCACCGGGCATAGTGGTAATCGCACTTCCCAGCCCTCCGGCGGTAATTGATTCGGCGACAGAGAGAGTTTCACCACGAGCCTCTAGTGAGGCAATTACATTCTTTGCATGGGAGCGAAGTGGCATGTGCGTAAGTATGCACTCACTGGAAGCAACTTGCTACCCTCAATATTTACTAGCGGGTACGGCTCCATTTAACAATGTAATCGATTCCGGTCCAGATAGTTAAAGCTACAGCGAATGCCATAAAGCCATCACGGAGTGGGTAGAGAATTTCCGGAAGCGGAAGAATGTAGAAACTGACTCCAAAGTTCTGTGAAAGAGTCTTGATCTTTCCACCCTTGCTCGCCGGGATTACTCCATCGCGAATCACAAGAAGTCGGAAGATCGTGATTCCAACTTCGCGGATGAGGATGACGAAGACTATCCACCACGGGAAGCGATCAAGAATTGCCAAGGAGATCATCGCCGATCCGATGAGCGCCTTATCGGCAACGGGATCAAGGAAGGCGCCTAACGGTGTGGTTCGACCGCTCTTGCGCGCCCAATGTCCATCGAGAATATCTGTCATTCCTAGAATGAAGTAAATCAACCAGGCAATTGATTGCCACATCGCACTTGGGCTATGAAAGAGAGCCCAGACACCGGTGGGAATCAGTGCGATTCGAAGAACGGTCAGCCAATTAGGTGTGAAGACGATTGCCATTTAGAGCGGCCTCGCAACAAGATCAGCGCCCATTGAGTCGATGACAACTGCATCAATATATTGGCCAACCTCAAAATTGGTGTCGATAAATGATGTTGTTCCATCTACCTCAGGCCCTTGATGAGCAGCACGACCTTCTTGCAGCTCTGCATCTTCAATTAATACGCGAACTTTCTCGCCGATACGGGCTTGTGCTCGGGCAGAGACCATCTCATCTGCCAAGCGTGAGAGAGATTCGACGCGCTCTTTAATAAGGTCCTCATCAACTTTATCGCCATGATCGAGCGCCTCAGTATTGTCCTCATCTGAATAGCCAAATACGCCGATGGCATCGAGCTTGGCAGATGCGATGAAGTTTGCGAGGTCGTTGTAATCATCTTCGGTCTCACCTGGAAAGCCAACGATAAAGTTCGATCGTATTCCGGCCTCTGGCGAAAGAGCACGAATCTGATTGATGAGGTGTAAGAACTTCTCAGAATCACCGAAGCGGCGCATTCGACGTAGAACTGTGGCACTTGTGTGCTGGAACGAGAGATCGAAATATGGTGCAACCTTCTCCGTCTCAATCATCGCCTGCAATAGCGATGGACGAACTTCCGCTGGCTGAAGATATGAAAGTCGAACGCGCTCGACTCCGGGGATATCAGTAAAGCTCTTGAGGGACTTCTCCATCAACTTGAGATCACCGAGATCTTTTCCGTAGGAGGTTGTATTTTCACTGACCAAGAACAACTCTGTGACACCATTTTGAGCCAACCACTGAGCCTCTTCGAGGATCTCCTGTGGCGGACGTGAGACAAATGAACCACGGAAATAAGGAATCGCACAGAATGAACAACGACGGTCGCAACCTGATGCAATCTTGAGCGGCGCCCATGGTGCGTTGCCGAGTCGTTTTCTAAAGAGTGATCCGCCTGCGCCTACCTGCGAGGTATGTTCGGCATCGCGAACTTCTCGTCGTGCTTCTGCTCGCGCAACTGGGGTTATGGGCAGGAGTGCGCGACGATCTTGTGGAGTATGTGATGTATGGGAATTGCCAGATAAAATCGATTGGAGCTTGGCAGAAATATCCTGATAATCATCAAAACCAAGGATTGCATCTGCCTCTGGCAGCGCCTCTGCCAACTCTTTTCCGTACCGCTCAGCCATACAACCGACAGCGACAACAGCCTTTGTCACACCATGGCCTTTAAGGGAGTTGGCCTCAAGGAGTGCATCTACAGAATCTTTCTTCGCAGATTCGATAAAGCCACAGGTATTAACAACGGCAACCTCTGCCTCATCGGCATCTGCGACGAGGGTCCAGCCTTCGGCAGCTAAACGGCCGGCAAGCTCTTCGGAATCAACTTCGTTGCGGGCGCAGCCCATCGTGACAATTGCGACGGTGCGAGACATGGGGGTGATACTACAGGCTTAGCGGAATGTACGACGTACTTCCTCGTTCTGTCCGCCGAGTGGTGAGAGTAATTCACCGTTTACTGTGACATCTAGCCCTGCTGGATTACTGAAATAAATGCTAATGGATGTTGTTGCTTCGAAAGATTTGCTCTCGCCCTGAAAAATCGATCCTTTATCAACATGCTCGCCATCGACAACAATATCGATCAACGAATTACCACGAGCGGCTGTGATTTCAAGTGTGACTCCCCCAGTAGCAGGCACTTCCGCGGTCGAAGAGCTAGGAGTTGGCTCAGCCGACGGCGATGGAGAAGTTGTTTCAACCGCCAAAGGGTTTGTTGGATTTGAGCTGTTCAGGTTTGAGTAAACAATTTGCGCTACTCCGAGGATTAAGAGTATTGAGAGAGAAAAGGCCGCTGGGACTTTCCAAGATAGATTCTTCTTCTCATGAGGAACTCGAGTGACGCTATTTTCAGCGAGTAGCTCATTGATGCTTCTACTCTCAACTGAATGTTCTCCGTTATAAAGATCCACAAGTTGATTGGCATCGAGACCGAGCTTAGGTGCGAGATTACGTAGATGTCCGCGGGCGTAAATATCTCCACCGCACTGCGAGAAATTATTCTTCTCGATCTCGGCAATAAGTCCAGTGCGGATGCTTGTAATTGCGGCGAGATCTTCCACTGATAAACCGGCAGCGATGCGCGCAGATTTGAGCACATCACCTAGATTCATGGGACTCCTGCCTCATCATTTAAACCTTAGGTAATTTTACCTACCCATCCGGAGATACTGCTAGCAAAGGAGAGGTGAACTTCGGAAATCACCCCTGCTGGCACCCCAGATTAATACTCGCGGAGCGTAGCGAGGACGGAATCAAGCTCTTCATTGGTGACAAGAACAACTCGCGCCTTAGAACCTTCTGAAGGTCCAACGATTCCTCGCGACTCCATCAAATCCATTAAACGACCAGCCTTTGCGAAACCGACTCGCAACTTTCGCTGCAACATCGATGTCGAACCAAATTGAGTGCCGACAACGAGTTCAATCGCCTGACAAAGTAGATCTAAATCGTCACCGATTTCTTTATCAATCATCTTTGAAGATTGTGGCGTAACAGTTACATCTTCACGGTAACGAGGCTTCAACTGCTTCTTCACATGGTTAGTGACAGCTTCAATTTCACGCTCTGATACATAAGCTCCTTGAATTCGAATAGCGCGGCTAGCACCCATAGGAATAAAGAGACCATCGCCCTGTCCGATGAGTTTCTCTGCACCTGGTGAATCGAGAATAACGCGACTATCTGCAAGCGATGATGTTGCAAATGAGAGTCGAGATGGGACGTTCGCTTTGATCAAACCGGTAACAACATCGACAGATGGTCTCTGTGTTGCAAGTACGAGGTGGATTCCTGCCGAACGCGCGAGCTGCGTAATTCGGACTACTGACTCTTCTACCTCACGTGCTGCCACCATCATCAAATCTGCAAGCTCATCAATTACTACAAGCAGGTATGGATATGGTTCAAGTACGCGATCTGATCCTGGAGGTGCGACAACCTTGCCGGAACGAACCGCCTTATTGAAATCATCGATATGTCTGAATCCAAAGTTTGCGAGATCTTCATAGCGAAGATCCATTTCGCGCACTACCCAAGTAAGAGCATCTGCCGCTTTCTTTGGGTTGGTAATGATTGGTGTAATGAGGTGAGGAATACCTTCATATGCGGTGAGCTCGACTCGCTTTGGATCGATAAGAATGAGTCGGACATCATCAGGTGTTGCACGCATCATGATTGATGTAATCATCGAGTTGATCATCGAAGATTTACCAGCACCTGTCGCGCCTGCAACAAGAAGGTGGGGCATCTTCGCCAGGTTTGCGCAGACAAAGTTGCCTTCTACATCCTTACCCAAGGCAACGAGCATTGGATGGTGGTCCTGACCGGCAACGCTCGAGCGCATTACATCGCCAAGGGCAACAATTTCACGATCAGTATTTGGAATTTCAATACCCACCGCAGATTTGCCAGGAATTGGCGAGAGAATGCGAACTTCACTGCTGGCAACTGCATATGAAATATTCTTTGATAAAGCTGTAATGCGTTCAACCTTTACTGCATTACCAAGTTCAACCTCGTAGCGAGTAACTGTAGGTCCGCGCATAAATCCTGTAACTTGAGCATCGATATCAAATTGCTTGAAGACTTCGGTAAGGGCCGCAACAACTGTGTCATTCGCCTTGCTCTTACCCTTTGATGCAGGACCGACCTTGAGTAGATCTTGCGATGGCAGCTCGTACTTCGAATCTCCCGTTAGCAACAACTGTTCTGGACGTTGATTCGCCTTAGGTGGTTCTTTCAGCTGGGCCTCTAGCGGCTTAGGTACTTCAACGGTGAATTCTTCATCGAACTCTGCCTCTTCGAGCTCATCCTCAGGTTCGTCTTCATGCCATGCAACAACTGGTGTCTCAAAGGGAGGAGTATCTGAAATCTCAAAATCTTCCTCTTCGCGCACTGGGCGCTTTGAGTTAAGCCAAGTTGCAATCACCTTTGCTCGCGTGATTACTTGGCTAAAAGGTGTCGCCGTAACAACAAGGGCACCAAAGAGAAAGAGTGCGATTAAGAATGGGTAGGTAAGCAACGATGACATCACTGCCACCAATGGTTTCGCTACGTAATATCCGAGCAAGCCGCCACCTTCGCGAATCGCCGTTGCACCCTCTGGGTTCGATGCCCCTAATGAGCCGTTAAAGAGATGTGCAAGACCGGTGGCGCTGACGATAAGGATGAGTAGGCCCACGGTGATGCGCCCAGTCCCCTGCTTGTCATCTGGCATACGGAAGAGTCGAATTGCGAAATAGATAAGCGCAACTGGAATGACAACAGCGATTGAACCAAATGTTCCCGCTAGGAATGAATACACATTGCGCCCAAGGATTGCATCAGAGCGCATCCAAGTGCCGGTTATCGATACCAAGGAGAGAATAAAGAGGAAGAGGGCGGCCCCATCGCGATGGTGCTCTGGATCGAGATCTTTCGCTCCGCGAGCTACGAAGCGGATGGATGAGCCGAGGGATTTGGCGATCAAGCGCCAGGCTGAGGCGAGGCCAGAGCCAATGAGCGCGACTATGCCGCCCTTGCTGCTCTGCTTCTTGGTTGTGCGTTTTCTCTTAGCCACACGCTCAATCTTAGGTGGAGAGTTTTACTGAATATGGGAAGGCGCGCCGACTTTAGACTTCGATGACGACCGGGACGATCATCGGCTTTCGTCGATGTTTCTGCCCGACCCAAGTACCAATTGTTCGCCGTACGACCTGAGAAAGTTGATGCGTTCCATTTGTTCCACCTGCAACCGCATGCGCTAGCGCCTTCTCGATATCTCCGCGGACTTCGTCGAAAAGTGCGACATCTTCATTAAACCCTCGGGCATGGATATCAGGCCCGGCGACAATCTTTCCGCTCTGAGAATCGATGACAACAATGACGGAGATAAATCCTTCTTCACCCAAGATTCGTCGATCCTTCAGTGAATCCTCAGTGATGTCGCCAATACTCTGTCCATCAACATAGACGAACCCAACGGGAACAGAACCTGCAACCTCTGCCACATGATCGACGAGATCGATAACGATTCCGTTCTCTGCGATAAATGTATTTTCTCTCGGAACACCTGCCTGAATTGCAAGCTCTGCATTGGCCTTGAGATGTCGCCACTCACCATGGATTGGCATCGCATACTTAGGTTTGACGATGTTGTAGCAATAGAGAAGTTCTCCTGCGGCGGCATGACCAGAAACATGCACGAGAGCATTTGCCTTATGGACAACCTTTGCACCAAAGCGAGTGAGCTCATTGATGATTCGATAGACAGAGTTCTCATTGCCGGGAATGAGGGATGATGCCAATATAACGGTATCGCCTTGGCCAACTCGAATCTGGTGGTCTCCATTAGCCATTCTCGAGAGGGCGGCCATTGGCTCACCCTGCGATCCAGTTGAAATCAAAACCACATTGTCGCCATAACTATCGAGATCTTTAAGCTCGATCACGGTCCCAGATGGAACGTTGAGGTATCCCATATCTTCGGCGATCTTCATATTGCGCACCATCGATCGACCGATGAAACAGACCCAGCGACCATTTTCATGTGCAACATCAATAATCTGCTGAACTCGGTGCACATGTGAAGAGAATGATGCGACGATGACTCGCTTCTTTGTCGTCGCTATTACCCGATGCAGTGCAGGCATGATTTCGCGCTCAGAGGGAGTAAAGCCAGGAATATCGGCATTGGTTGAATCGGCGAGGAAGATATCTACGCCTTCATCACCTAAGCGAGCAAAGCTCGCCAAATCTGTTGTGCGACCATCGAGTGGAAGTTGATCCATTTTGAAGTCGCCAGTAGCTAAAACCATTCCTGCCTTCGTGCGAATGGCAACTGCAAGAGCATCTGGGATGGAGTGGTTGACTGCGATGCATTCAAGATCAAATCCATCTAGCTTAAAGCGATCGCCTTCGCGGACTTCGTGAGTAATAGGGCCAATGCGATGCTCTTTGCACTTAGCGGTAATTAAGGCGATTGTGAGCGGGGAACCATATAGAGGAATATCAACACGTTCGCGCAATAGATATGGAACGGCTCCAATATGATCTTCATGGCCGTGGGTCAAGAAAATTCCGACCACATCGTCGAGACGATCACGAATATAGCTAAAGTCAGGCAAGATGAGATCGATGCCTGGTTGATTTTCTTCTGGAAAGAGAACTCCGCAATCGACAATCAATAACTTTCCATCGGTCTCGAAGACCGTCATGTTGCGACCGATTTCAGAGATTCCACCGAGTGCGACGATGCGAAGGCCGCCAGCGGCAAGTTTGCTTGGCGTACCTAAATTTGGATGTGGATGTTGTGTCATTAAGTATTTAGTTTTTCAGCGCGACGCCACCAGCGATGAGATCTTCGCGCAATTGCTTGATCTGTTCTGGTGTTGCATCGACGAGCGGAAGACGAGTAGTGCCGCCAGGAAGTCCCAAGAGTCCCATTGCAGCTTTGGTGAGGATGGCACCTTGCGTCCGGAATGTTCCGGTAAATACCGGAAGAAGCTTCTGATGAATCTCGAGCGCCTTTGCAGCATCACCAGCAAACCACGCATCGAGCATCGCCTTGAGCTCGGTACCGACTGTATGTCCACAGACGGAGACGAAACCAACGGCTCCAACTGATAGGAGTGGAAGGTTAAGGATGTCATCACCTGAGTAGACAGGGATTCCACAGCGTTTAATTACCCATGAGGTGCTTGCGCTATTTCCCTTTGCATCTTTGAGAGCAACGATGTTCTCTACGCTATCGAAGAGGCGACAGATTGTGTCATTCTCAATTTCAATTCCGGTACGACCAGGAATGTCATACATCATGATGGGAAGATCGGTTGCAGCAGCTACTGCACGGAAGTGTGCCTCGACTCCGGCTTGTGGTGGCTTGTTGTAATACGGAACAACCACGAGCAGTCCATCGGCTCCTGCCTCTTGAGAGCGCTTGGCTTGTTCGACTGTGTAAGAAGTTTCATTATCACCGGCGCCAGAGAGAACTTGAATCTTCGATCCGACAACGCTCTTTACAACGCGGATGATCTCGAGCTTCTCAGAAGATTTGGTGGTGGGCGCCTCTCCGGTAGTTCCGTTAACGGCGATGCCATCATGGCCTGTATCTACAAGATGCTGAGCGAGCTTTGCTACGCCATCCCAGTCGATTGAGCCATCCTTATTAAAAGGGGTCACCATTGCGGTGAGAAGGCGGCCGAATGGTGCGTTGATACTCATCTGCGAATCTTATCCTTTAAGGCGCTACGCGACCAGATTTTTCGAAGGCTTGATAGGTAAGAGGCATCAATTTCGCGAATTCAGCCTCCATCTTCTCTGCAACCATCTCAATTTCACGCTGAGGGTAGCTTGGGAAGTGTGATCCTTCACGCGATGTGCGAAGTGAAAGGAAATTCATGAGGGCGCGTGCATTCATGGTCACATACATAGATGAATATGTTGCAACAGGGAGAACTGCACGAGCGACCTCGCGTGCGATTCCAGCATCGAGCATCTTCTTATATGAATCGTAGGCAACGATGTAAGCATCCTTCATCGCATCAACGGTAACTTGGAATTGCTCATCGGTTCCTGGAATAAATTCATATGCACCAGTTTTACCAATCTGAATGAGATTGCGCTCCTGGTTAGGGATATAGAAAACCGGCTTGAGTTCACGGTAGCGACCGGATTCCTCGTTATATGAAGCGATCCGGTGGCGCATAAATTCACGGAAGACAAAGATCGGGGCTGAGATAAAGAATGTCATTGAGGTGTGCTCGAAAGGTGAGCCGTGGCGTTCGCGCGCCAAGTAATTAATGAGACCTGCTGAGCGAGCTGGATCTTCGCCAATCTCATCCATCGACTGTTCGCCCGCCGTTGAGACGCGAGCAGCCCAGATGACATCGGCATCGCTGGCGCTAGCTTTGATGAGCTCGACCGATACATCGTCGCGGAAAATGACCTCTGGATAAGCGCTTGATTCAGACATGGTGGCACCTTACCGAGCCATACCCCTAGAAAGTCGGCATCTATAGGGGAGAATCTCCGCGTGTCCAAAGTGAACCGCACCACGGCAGCTGCATCCTTCAGCGTCTCCTTCACCGTTGGGCTTTATGGAATCGCCTTTGGCGCCGCTGGCATCGCTGCTGGTTTCTCACTGGTACAAACCTGCGCCTTATCTCTTCTGACATTCTCTGGCGCATCTCAATTTGCGGTCGTTGGAGTCCTAGGCGCAGGTGGCTCTGCAATCTCAGGAATTACAACTGCATCTCTTCTTGGAATTAGAAATGCTCTCTACGGAATGCGGATGGCTCCCCTCTTGAAGTTGAAAGGGTGGAAGCGCGCTGTTGGTGCACAGGTCACGATTGATGAATCAACCGGTGTAGCGCTCGGTCAATCTGAACTTGGCGAAGAATCAATGCGACAAGGTTTCTGGCTCACTGGAATTGGCGTTTATATTTTTTGGAATCTCTTCACCGTTGTTGGCGCGCTGGGAGCGCAGGCAATGGGAGATCCTGCTGCATGGGGTCTTGATGCTGCGGTTCCAGCTGCATTTTTGGGCTTAGTGTGGCCTCGACTTACCAATAATAGAGAGCGCGCACTTGCGGTGGCTGCAATGGCTCTCGCACTTGGACTTACTCCACTTGTTGCGGCCGGCGTTCCAATCATTAGTACCGCACTCTTAGCTGTCGCCTTTGGATGGAAGGCGCGATCATGAGCCAACTCTGGATAGCAGTCCTTGGAACAAGTGCAATCGCTTTTGGCCTTAAATACTTTGGACATAGCGTGCCCGAGAAATATCTCAGCAATCCTCGCGTCCTTCGGATTAACACCCTAATTCCGATTGCGCTCTTAAGCGCCCTGGTTGCAGTGCAGACATTCGGTGATAAGAGCAGGCTTGTCTTCGATCAACGTCTTGCGGGAATGACGGTCGCCGTTATCGCACTGGTACTGAAGGCGCCATTTCCGGTAGTAGTTATCGGCTCTGCGGCAGCAAGTGCGCTGACCTTTAATTTAATGAAGTGAAAATAATTAGGCTGAAACTACGCCGAGTGCGACAAGCTTCGCCTTAAGTTCGATATCTGATGGCTCGGTGAGGTGAGTTCCATCAGGGAATACGATTACCGGGATCGACTTCGCTCCCCCGTTGATCTCAATTACTTTAACTGCAGCAGATTCATCGGCTTCAACATCGATATGAGTAATCTGAACATCTAGCTCATCGAGGAGTCGCTTTGAGCGGCGGCAATCTCCACACCAATCAGCTCCGTACATTGTGATCTCTGGATGTGATGACATTTGCTACTCCTTTTATTTAGTTACATAAACTTCTCAAGGCCCACTGTGAGCCCTGGGTGTGATGCAATCTGACGCACGCCAAGCAATACACCTGGCATAAATCCTGCGCGATCTAGCGAGTCATGGCGAATAGTGAGCGTCTCACCAAGGCCGCCAAAGAGAACCTCTTGATGAGCAATCAATCCACGCAGACGTACCGAGTGAACTGGGACATCTCCCACGAGAGCGCCACGGGCACCATCGAGTGCAGTTGTCGTTGCATCTGGCATCGGTGCAAGGTTTGCCTTCTTTCGAGCATCAGCTATGAGAGCTGCCGTACGGGCGGCGGTTCCGGATGGTGCATCAACCTTATTGGGATGGTGAAGTTCAATAATTTCAGCAGATTCAAAGAATTTCGCTGCTTTCTCTGCAAACTCCATCATAAGCACGGCGCCAATTGCAAAGTTTGGTGCAATCAAGATGCCTGCCTTTGGATTTGCCGCAAGCCATGTGTTGAGCTGTGCGATGCGATCATCAGAGAAGCCCGTTGTTCCCACAACTGAGTGGATATTGTTCTTAACCAAGAATTCAAGATTAGCCATCACGACATCTGGAGTTGTGAAATCCACAACCACCTGAGCGCCAGCGGTCACAAGGGCTTCGAGTGAGTCTCCTTGATCTAGCGCTGCAACGAGTTCACAGTCAACAGCATCAGAGACCGCCTTAACGACCTCAGAGCCCATCCGACCACGTGCACCTAGTACGCCTACTTTGATCATGACTTCAATACCTTCTCAAACTTCGCTGGATTCTTGAACGGACCGACGATAGCAAGGGTAGGCGTTTTACTTAGGTACT
>JBDLWK010000015.1:0-15027 GCA_039804335.1 Actinomycetota bacterium | reverse complement strand
GCGATCCGAGAGAAGGAATATGAATAAGCCACGAATTGCCGTATCGGTCGCATTTGCATCTAATGGCATCGCAGCTGGTTCATTTATGGTGAGAATTCCCGACTTTAAAGAGAAGTTAGATATTACAAATAGCCAATTTGGCCTAGCTCTCTTTATCTTGATGATTGGCGTCTTAATTTCAATTAAGAAAGCTGGTTCTCTGGCTGCTAAGTATGGAAGTCGAACCATTGCGATACCTGCGACAGTTGGTATCGCTGTTGCAATGTTTCTCGTTTCACTGACAGATACCTACCTACTCTTCTCAATGGCGCTCTTTCTCTTTGGCTTCACGTTGGCGACTCAAGACATATCCATGAATGCCCATGCAATCGCTGTCGAGCATGAATACAAGGCTCGATTTATGAGCACCTTCCACGCCATTTTTTCGATTGGCGGCTTAGTCGGAGCGCTACTAGCGGGCGTGCTCGCTCAATATGAAGTCTCACTTGTTACACATGCAATCGCAGTAGGTAGCGTTGTCGCACTTCTTGCATTCTTATTTAGGAATTGGTGGCTGCCAGCCTCTGTTGATATTCATCCAATTGAAGAAGGTAAGAAGAAGATTAAGAAGCCGCGCATCTTCCTTATCCTTGGAATTCTCGGCTTCTGTGGCCAGGTCGGTGAAGGAGCCGCAGGGGACTGGGGAGGAATCCTGGCCAGAGATGAGTTCGGCGCCTCACCCTTCCTTTCATCAATGCCTTACGTAGTCTTCTCGGCAACGATGGTTATCGGCCGACTCTTCGGCGATCGAATCACCACAAAATATCCTGCCGGGAAAATTCTCTCTTTAGGTGGATTGGTATCAGGCGGAGGTTTGATCGCCGGTTTACTTATCGGTGGAATTTACGGTCAGATATTTGGTTGGTTGACGTTAGGAGCGGGGCTTTCGATTCTGATTCCAATCCTCTTCTCTGAATCTGGGCGAATTGCCAAAGAGGAATATGCAGGAGAGATCGCACCCTCTGAAGGCGTAGCTATGGTTTCAGGCGTTGCCTACTTTGGATTCATGGCGGGACCGCCCATTATCGGAGCGCTCTCAGGATTTATCGATTTGAGATGGGCGATGCTATTTCCAGGCATACTCGCACTCATACTCGGCTTTTCAGCCAAACGAGTGATTAGCAACTAGCGTTAAGAACCGGAAGTTGATTAAGCGCGAATCGCCTTAGCGAACTCTGCAAAATCTTCAACCAAGAGATCAATCTCGGTCTGAGTATGTGCAAGAGAGATCAACCACTGCTCATCGAGTCCTGGAGGAGTAATGATTCCGCGGTTAAGTGCGAAGAGCCAATGTGCCTCTGCAACACCGAAATCTGTCGCCTTGTAATCTCGATAGTTACGAACTGGCGCTGTAGACCAGGTAACACAACCCTTTACGCCGAAACCGACGGTGTGTGCTGGTAATTGGTACTCATCGATGATGTCACCGATTCGCTCTAGTGCCTGGAAGTTAAGTGCTTCAGCAGCTCCAAGAGTCTCTTCCGTCGCAATGCGATCGATTGCACGAATACCGGCCATTGCCAACGGATTACCGTTGAATGTTCCGAAGTGAGCCATCTTGTTATTTGTGACAAAGTCCATGTACTTCTTCTTGCCGCCAAATGCTGCAAGTGGGAGTCCTCCACCGATTGATTTCGCAAGAGTAATCAAGTCTGGCTTTACACCTAAACGCATTGAAGCGCCATGCGCTCCAGCCGTGAGACCTGTCTTTACCTCATCAAAGATAAGAACTACGTTGTATTGATCACAGAGCTCGCGAACACGCTCTAGGTAGCCCGCATCAGGAAGAACAATCGCTAGGTTCTCGAGAACTGGTTCTACGATGAAACAGGCGAGCTTCTTTGCATTCTTCTTAAACATCTTCTCAAGAGCCGGGATGTTATTAAATGGAACCACGTAGATATCGCCGGGAACCAAGTTTGAATCAATATGAGCCTTTGGCTTCTCTGGATTACCAATTTTATCTAGCGGTGGCTTACTTGAAACCACAAAAGGGTCATAGCTACCGTGGTAGCCGCCCTCGATCTTGAGAATACCCATTTTATCCGTGGCGCTACGCGCTACGCGAACGGCATACATTGTGGATTCTGTACCTGAGTTGGTGAAGCGAACCTGGTCAATACCGAAGCGCTTACAGATGCGCTCTGCAGCATCTGTAGATGTTGGAGATGGGGTTACAAAGAGCATTCCCTGCTTGAGAGAGGATTCGATCTCTTCGACAACGACCGGGTTGAGGTGGCCAGCGAGCATCGCGCCAAAGCCCATTGAAAGGTCGAGCAATTTACGACCATCTACATCGGTCATATATGCGCCATCAGCTGAGACGATTGAGATTGGGTATGGATCCCAGTGCTGGAAGCTTGATGTCACACCAAGAGGCAGGGAGTTAAAGGCGCGCTTTGACTCGACCTCTGAGCCCTTGGTGTTCTTTGTGAAGAGCTCCCACTCGGCGGCAAGAACTGCGGTGACCTTATCTGGAGATATAGGTGTTGATGTGGTGGGAACTCGGCGATATGTATTGGCGTGTGGTGCATTCATCGTATGTGATGTTGTCATTTGTAACGCTGTACTACAAAAGCCTCTAACTTAGAAGCGGTTTTGTTCTGTACTCTCCTTTGAAACACGATAAATCGTGAGGGGGTAATTATCTCCGAAGGTCATTAAAGTTGCAACTAATGAACCACCATCGTGTTTGTTAGCATTTCTAGAACGAAATTATCCCAGTTTTCTTGGGAGATTGGCTCTGGAACTATGTCATCAACAATCTTTCCTAGTGTGTAACTTTGAATAAAGATAGCAATCACTCGATTATTTAAGTGCTCTCTAAATAACCCCTTATTTTTCGCCTCTGCAATCAAATCTTCAAGGGCGGCGGTAAGGCGATCTTGTTCGGCACCAAGTGCAACCCTAAATCGATCTGATGTCTCAGAATTCGCAAGGGTGCGAGCACGGTAGAAACGAGTTGCTCGGTACTCTGATGATTGAGTGTATTTGGTCAGAATACGTAAGCCTTCAATGACGTCATCACGATTCTTTGCACCAGATAGAACTGGAACAATCAAACCGATACTTCTATCCACCCAAGCTGCATACTTAAATACCTGTCCTGCCTCAAGCAGCTCACCAAGATCTTCGAAGTGGTGATAGAGACTTCCCTTAGATATACCTGACTTTTCGAGAATCTCATCTACCTGAATATCTTGAGGAAACTGATTGTCGAGAAGTTCGGCAGTCGTCTCAATCAGGCGCGTCTTTGTGGGGTGCGTCGTCGTTGGCATGAGTCAATTAAACTCATTACCGCGAAGTATTGGTAGCCTTTCCCATCATGACAAAGCCAACAATCATCCTCGCAACCAGTAATGGCGTGGGAATGGGTCACCTTGTTCGAGCTACTGGAATCGCAATTGAGCTGAAGAAATACGCCAATCCAATTATTGTCTCCATGGCCGGTGGAATCGCTGAGATTCCTGACTATCTTGGGATTCGAGTCGAATATATTCCAGGACGAGATCGTGGGTGGATGGCTCGAGATAATTGGGATGAATACCTACGAGATCGATTAATGGCTCTCGTCGATGAAACCGGCGCCACGGTGATGTCTTTTGATGGAGTCGTTCCATATCCAGGTGTTATCGCAGCAAAATTTTCACATCCAAAGTTGGCCCTTGTCTGGGTGCGACGAGGTCTGTGGCAGAAGAAGCCACAGCGCTTTGTCTTAGGGATGCAATCAAAGATGATGGATCACATCATCGAACCTGGCGATATGGCCCGGGCGTACGATTTTGGTCCTACCGCTAGCCGTAAAGATGCGACTCTGACTTCACCGGTCTCTCTCTTTCGAGAAGATGAGGCGCTCTCACGTGAGGAAGCTCGAAAAGTATTGGGACTTGATCTCAATCGCCCCGCAGTTTTAGTGCAGTTGGGCACCGGTGATAGTGATGTCAATGAGAAGCTGACTGCAGCCTTATCAGGGTTGATTGGATGGAAAGATCTACAAGTAATTTTAACGAAGCAGCCATTTGATCAAAATGGAAAATCTCTCGCACCTGAGGGTCTTGATATTCGAGTAGTGCGCCACTTCCCACTTGCGCGCGTACTCCATGCATTCGATGCCGGGGTCTCTGCCACCGGATATAACGGCTTCCATGAAAATCTACCTGCATGCTTGCCGACGGTATTCATCTCAAATATTCGTGGAACAGATGATCAGGAAGCCCGCGCACAATGGGGCCATGATTTTGGTTTTGCAATTCGCGGAAATCAAGCAGATCTCCATGACATCACATCAGCGGTGAAGAAGTTACAAGATCCAGAAGTACGCGCAAAGCTTGCAGCAAAATGCAAAGAACTTCCGGCAACAACAGGTGGCGCAGAGATTGCAAAGATTCTCTACGAACTCGCGACTCGCGAAGAGCCAATGCGACCATCTTGGTTTACCTATAACCGATTGAAGTTGCAAGATCACATCAATCGCGGCAAACGTCATATCGCATGGATTGGTCTACGTAAGTTAGGCCATATCTACCGCACGCTTCATCCATATTTAAAGGTAAATGAGATCAAGACAGAGACGCCAATTTGGGGCTCTCAAACAACTGCGCAAGAGTTACACCCGCTCATTAAAGGTGAAGCACGATTTGAACATTTGATCTCAGGCGCCTCTGAGCAGTACATCTCTCGTAGGCGCGAGATAGCTGAGAAGGCTTATGGAATTCGACGCGAAGTAATTAATACCAAGAAGACTCCGCAATAGTTTTCGGAGTGCGCGACAAGGTATCTCTAGTTACAGTTCGCTGTTATGAGAGCCGAGACATCTACCCCAGTCAATGAAATCATCGCCACCCGACGCAGCCCGCGTTCCTTTAACGCAACTGCAGAACTGTCAGATGTCGACCTCCTTGCGATGCTGGAAGCGGCTCGTTGGGCGCCATCAGCATTTAACGGACAACCTTGGCGTTACTTTGTAGGTAAGCGTGGCAGCGCCGTATTTGGAGAGATACTCTCTTCTCTAGGCGAGTTCAATCAGATGTGGGCGAAGAACGCCTCAGCGCTGATTCTGGTCGCTTCAACAACTGTAAAGAGCGATGGCTCAATACATGCTGATTATCAATATGACTGCGGATTATCAGTCTCACAATTGACCATTGAGGCTCACGATCGCAACCTCATTGTTCATCAGATGACAGGATTTGATCGAGAGCTGGCAAAGAGTGCGGTCGCCATTGGCGATGATTTAGTGGCAGTCGTTGTTATTGCAGTGGGAACGCAGGATGCGCCAGAGAAACTGGCTGGACCATTGCTCGAGCGTGAACTGGCACCTCGTCAACGACTACCGCTAGAGACAATTGTTGTAAAAGGATTGCCTGCTTAGAAGCGAGATCTAATCTCCCAAAGATCCTTAAAGACTGGATTGAAGAGAGTGCTTGCTAAGTACTGCACACCGCTTGATCCGCCTGATCCCATCTTTGCGCCGATAGTGCGTTCGACCATCTTTACATGGCGATAGCGCCACTCTTGAATACCTTCATCGATATCAAGAAGTCGCTCTGAAACCATGGCCGCTTCTGCATCTTTGCGATGAAGCTCTAAGAGCGCATCTTGGACGGCAACATTGCTTTCATAAGCAAGATTCTTTGGTCGATTCAGAACTTCTGCTGGAATATCAAAGTTACGTCCTGCGACATAAATTAAGAAAGAATCCCAGATTGAGTTCTGCTCGGTAATAATCGCAATCTCTTCTTGCACTACTGGTGGTAAATGTCCGGCCATCTTGCTATCTCGTCGGCCGAGTATCGCTTCAACTTTTCTAAATTGCGCAGATTGAAAACCACTCGATGATGAGAGATAACTTCGGAATGCATTGAATTGAAGGGGAGTCATCGTCTCGAGAATATCTACCTGCGTGACGCAGACCTTCATAATTGTTCGAATACGCCCCAATAGAGCTAAGGCGTAATGAGAGTCACCGGATTCGAGAGCTCTCGCTGCAGCTTCAAATTCATGAAGTAATTGCTTAAACCAGAGTTCGTAGGTCTGATGAATGATGATGAAGAGCATCTCATCATGTTCAGGTCCATCAGAAAGAGGCTTCTGAAGCTGCAATAGCTCATCTACTTGGAGATAAGAGGTATATGTCAGCGCTGAATCGTATGAATCGCTCATGTGACGCGTGAATCCGATCCCTTGATCTCCTCAAATTTACGAGAAATTGTGAGATCGCGAAGACGTTCGAACCCATCCCAAATTTCTACATAAGAAGTTGGCAGAGGAGCAATCGCCAATCGAATTGTGTTCGGTGTGCGGTAATCAGGGATTACGTTGACGAACTTACGAAGCGCAACGCAGATCTGCGCTGCCTGCGGATGTCCTAATGAGATATGCCCACCGCGTTCAACTGCATCGCGTGATGTCAGAAGTGTGTATCCGAGGTCGGCCAACCATGCATCGTAGAGATCAATCATCATCTGAGTTCCAACAGCTGCCTTATGAGCTATTGCAGAGATTCCTGCCTCTTCAATCATCGAGAAAGCTGTCTGCACTCCGCGGATTCCGATAATAGACGGACTAGCAATCTGGAATCCTCGGATTCCCTCAGCCTTAACAAAATCAGGGCCCATTCCAAATTGATCTTCATTTCCAAACCAACCTTGAATTGGAACTTGAAGTTCTTTCTGAACTCGCTTGCTGACATATAACCATGCCGGTGATCCAGGTCCAGAGTTTCCATATTTATATGTACAACCAACAGCGAGATCTACTCCGTTAGCATCGAAATCCATCTCAATTGCACCGGCTGCATGGCTGGCATCCCAAACGACGAAAGCGCCAAATGATCGGACAAAATCAGTGATGGATTTGATGTCATTGCGGGCACCGGAGCGATATTGAATTACCTCGATTGTTACGAGTGCTACATCTTCACTCATATATGGTTTCAAGATATCAACGGTGATTCGTTCGTTCTCCGAAATTGCTGGATCTTCATTATCGATAATGACGAGATTTAATCCGAGCTGCTTGGCAATTCCATCGAGTATGTATCGATCGGTTGGAAAGTTCGCTGCATCGGTGATGATTGTCTTGCGACCCGGGCGGGCGTTAATTGCCGCCAAGCAGAGCTGGTAGAAATTGACCGAAGTCGTATCGCAGACCAGGACCTGCCCTGGTGCGGCGCCGAGAACTGAGCGACCCAAGAGATCACCGGCTGGTTGAGCCTCATCGACCCAATGGCTCCATCCAGTCACGACCTCACGACCCCATTCGTGGGTCAAGAAGTCATTGACCGCCTTCACCGTCTCATGTGGCAGGCGTCCGAGTGAATTGCCATCGAGATAGCAGAGATCGGGATCGGTAATGACGAATCTGCTCTTGAAATGAGCCAAAGCGTCGTTCTTATCGAGTTCGAGAGCGTATTCGCGGTCAGTTACCTTCATAAGGGAAAGGTACGCTCTCCTACCGTGGCGCGCAATCTTGTAAACATCGAAGAGGTCTCTAAAGCCTTTGATATTCGCCCACTTCTTACAAAGGTCTCTCTCGGCATTTCTGAAGGTGAGCGCATCGGAATTGTTGGTCGAAATGGCGCTGGCAAGAGCACGCTGATGCGCATCATCACCGGTGAGGAAGCTCCAGATGCTGGACGAGTCACCAAATCTAATTCAACTGCAATCGGATATCTGGCGCAGATTGATAACGCTGACCCAACTGCTACCGTGGGCGATGTCGTATTGGGCAATCGAGAGAAGCATGAATGGGCCGGCGACTCTCGAATTCGGGAAATCTTCACCGGACTCTTTGGTGGCTTCGATGATCACCTCTTCGAAAGAACTTTTGGAAATCTCTCTGGTGGCGAGAAGCGCCGAGTAGGTCTTGCAAAGTTATTAATTGACGATATTCAACTCGTTCTTCTAGATGAGCCAACAAACCATCTTGATGTTGAAGGTGTTGCTTGGCTGGCAAATCATTTGAAGAAGCGAACAGATTTAGCTGTATTAGTTGTTACACACGATCGCTGGTTCCTTGATGAGATTACAGAGCGCACTTGGGAAGTTGTGCAAGGAAATGTTGAAGAGTATGAAGGTGGTTACTCAGCTTTTGTTCTCGCTAAAGCAGAACGCTCTCGCCAATCTGCAGTCACAGAAGCGCGCCGAAATAATTTAATTCGAAAAGAGTTGGCATGGCTTCGCCGTGGCGCTCCTGCCCGAACAACGAAACCAAAGTTCCGCGTCGATGCGGCGAATGAGTTAATCTCAGCCGAACCTGCGCCACGCGATGGAAGCGAACTCTTAAAGTTTGCACTCAACCGTCTCGGTAAGACTGTCTTAGAAACAAAAGATATGCAGGTGAAAGCTGGAGATAAAGAACTTCTATCGCACCTAACCTGGAATATCGGACCTGGTGACCGCATTGGAATTGTTGGTATCAACGGTGCCGGAAAGAGCACCTTGATGCGCGTCCTAGCGAGCGAGCTCGTGCCAGCTGCAGGAAAGCTCACCACTGGAATAACAGTGAAAATAGCCTTCCTCACGCAGCATTTGGATGAGCTAGACCCTACTTGGCGAGTACTAGAAGCGGTTGAAAAGGTAGCTCAATATGTAGAGCTAGGTAAGGGAAAGACGCTCTCTGCATCACAACTCTGCGAACGTCTTGGCTTCGATCGTGATGGCCAGTGGACTCCTGTTGGAGATCTCTCTGGCGGTGAACGACGTAGACTGCAATTGACTCGACTTCTTATGGATGCACCAAACGTATTGATGCTCGATGAGCCCACAAATGATTTTGATATTGAAACTTTGACAGAGTTAGAAGATCTCCTCGATAGCTACGGTGGAACCCTGCTCGTGGTCTCTCACGATAGATACTTCTTAGAACGTGTCTGTGATCGATTCGTGGGATTGCTCGGTGACCTTCAACTGCGCGACCTGCCTCGTGGCGTCGATGAATACCTCGAACTCCGTCACCAGCAATCTGCTCCAGCTCAAGGCTCTGGCGGCAAGGGTAAAAACTCTAGCGCTGCAGAGGAGCGTCAACTTAAGAAAGATTTAACACGGGTAGAGCGACAGATTGAAAAAGGTAAGGCTGAGCTCGCCCGACTTATTGGTGAGCAAGAAAACTTCGCAATGGAACCGGCGAAGTTGGTTGAAATTTCAGAACAGCTTGCGAAAGTCACCGACGAACTTGCAACGCGTGAGGAAGAGTGGCTCTCAATCACAATGGCGCTGGAAGGCTAAAGTGCTGAAGGGTAAGAACCAACGCTTAGATGTATTGGCAACAATCTCTGGCATCATGATTGCGCTCCAAGCTCGCGCCAATGGAGAACTCTCACATCGATTGGGTAACGGAGTTCAAGCGGCGCTGATTTCCTTTAGCTCAGGTCTTCTGATCATCGCAATCATCGCGCTCTTCTCTCCTGCAATGAAAGAGGGCATACGAAATCTTCGTGGAGCTGTTTCGCGTCGAGAGTTGCCGGGATGGACTCTCTTTGCCGGCTCCTTGGGCGGAACTTTCGTTGCCATTCAGACCCATGTTGTGCCTGTAATAGGCGTGGCTATTTACTCTGTGGCATCCATCGCAGGGCAGACTGCCGCGTCGCTATTGGTAGATCGTCTAGGAATTACCGGGGGAGGCAAGAAGAAGATCACCAATCGCCGTCTTGCTGCAGCGTTATTTACCGTCTTTGCCGTATTTATCTCTGTCTTTGACCGGATTGAAGCTGCCGATCTTGCGCTCTTTGCCGTCTTCTTAGCAGGCGTTGCAGGCGCAGTCGTTGGCGTACAACGAGCGCTCAATGGTCAGATCAATGAACACTCGCACCAGAGCTACACAACATCGCTCCTCAATTTTGTGATGGGTACATCTTTCTTATCGATATTTCTAATCCTACTGATTGCTTTTAGAGATACGACGCTCTCACCGTTGCCATCTGGCCCTTGGTGGATCTACTCCGGCGGAGTTATTGGCGTTATCTATATCGCATTTACATCAAAGATTGTTCAGCACCTTGGAGTACTCACCTTCACGCTCTTTAGCGTCGGTGGAAATCTCCTTGGTTCACTTCTTATTGATCTCATCTCGCCTACAGATGGCGTTCGAGTAAGTTGGTTTCTTGTTACCGGTATTGCGATGACTTATCTAGGAGTTATCGTGGGCGGCGTGAATAATTCACAATCGCGGAAATTATCGAAGCAATAATAAAGAAAGCCGCGATTGCGTAGGAAAATGTCTTAACCAAGGGAATTGAAGCTGCGTAGTAGCCGGCCAATGTAATGCCGGCGCCCCACAAGATGGCGCCAATGATATTTGCAGAGAGAAACTTGTAATAATTCATCTTCGAAATTCCAGCAATAGGTGGCACAAAGGTGCGAATCCATGGGAAGAAACGAGCAGCAATTACCGCCCACCAACCTGTCTTCTCATAGAACTTCTCGGCATTAACAATCATCGCTCGCACTCGTGGTGACTCGCGCTTATCCAAATATGGACGACCAATTACTCGACCAATAACGAATCCAATTTGATCGCCAAAGAATGCGGCGAGAACAATAATCGTCACTAATAGGGCGATATTGATATTTCCATGGGCAGCTGCCACCAAGCCAGCGCTGAAAAGGATTGAATCACCAGGGAGAAAGAAGCCAAAGAGAAGCCCAGTCTCGATAAATACGATGGCACCAACGATCACATAGAGAACAAATGGCGCCAAGGTTGCGAATTGGGCATCAAAGGATGCGGCAAATGCGCTCATCTCTTACTTCAGAGAAGTTTTCTTCACCGCAGCTGCGACCTTAGCAACTACCTGTGAATCGAAGACGCTTGGCACGATGAAAGAGGCATTGAGCTGGGATTCTGTTACGCACTCTGCAATTGCATCGGCAGCGGCTACGAGAAGCTCATCCGAGATCTTTGTTGCGCCGGCATCGAGCAATCCGCGGAAAATTCCTGGGAATGCGAGGACGTTATTAATCTGATTTGGCTGATCACTTCGGCCGGTCGCAACTACCTTTGCATACTTCCGAGCGATTGCAGGATCAATTTCAGGATTGGGATTAGCAAGAGCGAAGACGATTGAATCCTTCGCCATTGAAATGACATCTTCCTCATTAATCACGTTTGGTGCCGAGACGCCGATAAAGACATCTGCCCCCGCCATAGCTTGGTGGATATCGCCTTGGAAATCGTCGCGATTTGAGTGTTCGATAAACCAGCGACGCATTGGATCTTCACCCTGTGACTTCTTAGAAATAACACCGTCGAGATCAAAGGCAACAATATTTGTTGCTCCACCGAGGACAAGGAGTCGAGCGATAGCGGTACCAGCAGCGCCGGCTCCGCTCATGACAATCTTTACATCGCCTAGCTGCTTATTCACAAGACGCAGAGAGTTGCGAAGAGCGGCGAGAACAACGATGGCGGTTCCGTGTTGATCATCATGGAAGACCGGAATATCAAGTAATTCACGGAGACGTGCTTCGATTTCGAAACAACGAGGCGCAGAGATATCTTCCAAGTTGATTCCACCGTATACGGGTGCAATCAACTGAACGGTGCGGACAATCTCATCTACATCTTGAGTATCTAGGCAGACGGGCCAGGCGTCGATATCTGCAAAGCGCTTGAAGAGGACCGCCTTTCCCTCCATTACTGGAAGCGCTGCTGCAGGGCCGATATTTCCAAGGCCGAGCACTGCAGATCCATCGGTAACTACAGCAACGGTATTGCGCTTCATCGTTAGACGACGAACATCTGTTGGATCATCGACAATCGCTTGGCAGATACGTGCAACGCCTGGGGTATAGGCACGGGATAGATCATCACGAGTCTTTAATGGAACCTTTGAGGCAATTTCAAGTTTTCCACCGAGGTGCAAGAGGAAGGTACGGTCGCTGACTTTGCGAACAGTCAGACCGGCATGTGCTGCCAGGGCAAGGTTGATCTCCTGTGCATGATCTTTATCAATTGTGTCGCAGGTAATGTCTACGACTACACGGTCTAAATGTGATTCAACAACGTCGAGTGCGGTAATAGTTGCACCAGCGCTTGTGACTGTTGCAGTTACGAGTGCTACAGGTTGAAGTTCAGGAGCACCTTCAACGCGGATTGTGATTCCGTATCCGGGTGAAGTTGATGCCATTACACGACTCCGTAGAGACGATCACCCGCATCGCCCAGACCCGGGACGATATATCCATGCTCATTGAGCTTCTCATCGAGAGATCCTGTTACCAAGGTAATTGGGACACCTGAATCTTTAAATGCATCTTCAACAATCTTGATGCCTTCAGGCGCTGCTAGGAGGCAGATTGCTGTTATCTCTGCGGCACCGCGTTCGATGAGAAAGTTGAAGGCAGCCACGAGTGTTCCACCAGTTGCAAGCATTGGATCAAGAACAAAACAGTGACGACCAGAGAGATCATCTGGAAGGCGATTTGCATATGTGCTTGCCTGAAGTGTTTTCTCATCACGGACCATGCCGAGAAATCCAACCTGCGCAGTTGGAAGAAGTTTGGTCATACCTTCAAGCATTCCAAGACCTGCGCGCAAGATTGGAACAACGACTGGTCGAGGTTCAGCCATCTTGAGACCTGTTGTTTCAGTGACAGGAGTCTTGATCTTTACAGAGACTGTCTTCACATCACGAGTTGCTTCGTAGGCAAGGAGAGTGACGAGCTCTTCAACTAATCGGCGGAAAGTCGGCGAATCTGTGCGCTCATCGCGGAGAACAGTTAATTTATGAGAGATAAGCGGGTGATTGGCAACATGTACTTTCATGGCTCCTACGATACCGATAAAGTCTGGCTATGCAGAATAACGAGGAGCTGATGCGCCTAGCCCTTGATGTGGCGCGCATCGCACCGCAGAGCGGCGATATTCCCGTTGGTGCAATCATTATCAACTCCGAAGGTGTAGTAATTGGCAAAGGCTTCAATGAGCGAGAAGCCAATAACGATCCCACCGCACACGCAGAGATAGTTGCCATCAGAGGAGCCGCTTCCCGTCTTCAGAAATCTCGCCTCGATGGTTGCACACTCATTGTGACCCTAGAGCCATGTGCAATGTGCGCCGGAGCAATAGCGCAATCACGTATCGCAAAGGTCATTTATGGAGCGTGGGATGAGAAAGCCGGAGCTGTCGGATCGGTCTGGGATGTACTTCGTGACCCGCGTTCAATCTTTAAGGTTGAAGTGGTTGCGGGAGTTCTCGAAAGAGAGTCCGCAGATCTGCTTACTGATTTCTTTAAAGATAAGTAATTTAAAGAACTAGCTCGTATGAAGGATTGAGAATCACGAGCGACCCATCTTCTTCACCGACCATACCTTCAGCACGAACCTCCATACCAACCTCAAGTCCTGCAATATCGCGGCGACCTAAGAAGTTAAGGGTGACGCCACCAGTCTCATCCCAGACCTCAACTTGTAGCGTTGGGGCGCTGCCACGAGGAGCAGTTGAGATTGAGGTAACGCGACCCTGAACATGCGCTCGCTTACGCCATTCGATCTTTCCGATAGGAGTGATGTTCTCGGCGTAGTGGCTAATGGGAGTAAATGGCATATCGGCGCGTGTTGCAGTCGATACTGGGGCAGCTGCCACAACTGGAGCTACGGGAGCTTGAACTACTTCAACTGGCTTCTCAGATGTCATGTTATTTACATCGAAAGGAATAATTGTTGCAACTACTCGCTTGAGTTGAGAGATAGGCGCTGCAATTTCTTCCGCGGTTTGATCATGGAGCAATCTGCCGAGGAAGCGTGAATATGAACGTCGCGGAAGAAGCAAGGTGAGTTCGATATCTGGCTTCTGTGTCTTGCGAATTGCATAATCAACTGCAGAATTTGCGATGCGGCGATCAGGGCAATCGATGAGCTCTAGCGGAACATCTTCTAAAGCCTCTGATTCTGCCCAAGCGGCTTGAATTTCTTCTGCGCGGCGATCATCAATGACAAAGTGAACTGCCTTGATTTTATGTGGCTTAAGACTGCGTGCATATCGAACCGCACCAACTGTCGCTAGATCAACGTTATCTACCAGGATCGTGACATCGTGACGTGCCATTGATGTAGCTCGCTCTTGATCATCCTTAACTTTCAGCGCTTCTTGCTCGCGCACATACTGGCGACGGAAGCGCAGGAATGTCATCACCATTATTGGCGCAGTGACAAGAACAAGCCATGCGCCCTCGGTGAACTTAACGACCGAGAAGATGATGACAATCGCTAGAGAGATACCACCAGCGAGTGAGTTGATAACAACTTTAATTCTCCAGCCCTCTGTACGTGTGCGCAATGCATAACGTGTCATACCAAAACCAGCCAGGGTAAATCCTGTGAATACACCCAATGCATAGAAGGCAACTAGATGCTCGACTGAACCTGCAGTAATAAACACTAGAAATAATCCACCACCAGAGAGAAGGAGAATTCCGTTAGAGAAAGCGAGACGGTGTCCACGCTTCATCAATTGGCGGGGGAGATATCCGTCAGTTGCAACGAAGTTACAGAGCAATGGGAAGGCGCTATATGTTGTATTTGCACCGGCGAAGAGAATAAGCATCGTGGCTAGCTGAACAAGCAAGAACATGACGCCACCGAAGGCGCCCTCACCTACTGCCGCTTTAGCTACCTGCGAAATAACTGTAGGGAAACCTGATTCGTAAGGTACAGCGTGCACATGGCTGGCAAACCATGAGACTCCAAGGACGAGAGTTCCGAGAAGAACGCTCATAGTGACCAAGGTGCGCTTTGCATTGACGTGTTCGGGAGTCTTAAAGAGCGCAACGCCATCAGAGATAGCCTCTAGGCCAGTAAGAGATGAGCAACCATTTGCAAATGCGCGGAGCAAGATAAAGATTGATGCAGCAGTTAAGAGACCCTGTGCCTCACCAATTTCAACAGCTCCTGGTGCATATGGATCGAGCATTGGCAGGGTGCCGTTAATCAGGCGCCATGTACCCATTCCGAAGACGATAAACATTGTGCCGACGAAGAAGTAGGTAGG
>JBDLWK010000014.1:0-15520 GCA_039804335.1 Actinomycetota bacterium | reverse complement strand
ACCTGTTTCAGTAGCTACTAATCAGACAATTCAAATCCGACAATATGCTCTTTTTTGGAGTGGGCAAGTATACTGACTATTATTGGCAATTTTGATTGTTGCAATTCTTGGACGACCTAATGTTGGCAAATCAACTTTGATTAATCGTTTCATCGGTCGCCGTGAAGCCATTGTTGAAGACACTCCAGGTGTTACCCGAGATCGAGTTCAGTATGAATGCGAGTGGGGCGGTCGACGTTTCATCGTGATGGATACGGGAGGATGGGAATCTCGTCCCGATGGAATCTCGGTTGCAATTTCCGCAGGTGCAGAGCTCGCGATGGAAGAAGCAGACATCCTTGCATTTGTTGTCGATGCGCAAGTGGGAGCTCTTGATGAAGATGATGTGATGGTTCAGGAACTTCGCAAGGCGAAGAAGCCGACGATTCTTATCGCAAATAAAGTTGATGGAGATAACGATGAATCAGATGCGCACGCGCTCTGGAATCTAGGATTAGGCCAACCACACTTTGTCTCTGGTCTCCATGGACGTGGTTCTGGAGATCTTCTCGATGCAATCGTGACATCTCTTCCTGAGGTTGGTCGCGCTCAGACCCAAGATGGTTATCGCAGAATTGCGCTCATTGGTCGCCCGAATGTTGGTAAATCAAGTCTGCTCAATGCACTTGCTGGCGAGAATAGATCTATCGTCGATGATGTTGCCGGTACAACTCGAGACCCCGTTGACTCGCTCATCGAAATAGGTGGCCAAGTTTGGCGCTTTGTTGATACTGCGGGAATTAAGAAGCGCGCCAACCAAGCAAGTGGAACCGATTATTACGCAACACTTCGCACGCAGACTGCACTCGAGCGCTCTGAATGTGTCGCGTTAGTTCTTGATGCATCTGTACCAATATCAGAGCAAGATCTTCGAATCATCTCTATGGTGGAAGATTCCGGCAAGGCGATGGTCTTGGTCCTCAATAAGTGGGATCTCGTCGATGAAGATCGCAGAGAGCAATTGGAGAAAGAGCTCGATCGCCACTTAGGTCATATCGAATGGGTTCAGCGAGTCAATGTTGCGGCAAAGACTGGTTGGCATAGAGACCGTCTAGCTCCAGCTCTTCGCACCGCTCTCTCCTCATGGGAGAAGCGAGTTCCGACCTCCAAACTCAACTCCTTCCTTGGCGCTCTTATCGGCGCAACTCCGCCACCTGTTCGTGGCGGAAAGCAGCCGAAGGTTTACTACGCCACCCAGGCTGGCATTGCTCCTCCCAAGTTTGTCGTCTTCTCATCTGGCTGGATCGAAGCTTCTTACCGTCGATTTATCGAGCGTCGCCTCCGGGAAGAGTTTGGATTCCCAGGAACCCCAGTTCAAGTTGCGATCCGAGTCAAGGAGCGCGATAAGGAGTGAGGCAGTACCTGACCATTCCCAACGCGCTTACCGCCCTGCGGGGGTTAGGCGTTCCTCTCTTTATCTGGCTCGCACTCGACCAGAAGGCAGATGGATGGGCGATCTTTGTCCTCGCCATAGGTGGAATAACCGATTATCTCGATGGGAAATTAGCTCGCCTCTGGAATCAAACTTCTCGCTTTGGCGAGCTTGCCGATCCAGCAATTGATCGCATCTACATCATTGCAACCTTGATTGTTCTCTACCTTCGTGAAGCGCTTCCATTGTGGGTCATTCTCTTACTCTTAGGTCGAGACTTACTTCTTGGGGTGGTCACAATCGCACTTACCCGAAACGGATTACCTCCGCTCAAGGTTACATACCTCGGAAAAGCTGCCACCTTCAACCTTCTCTATGCCTTCCCGCTCTTACTCCTAGCCCTCGATCAATCGCTCGCTGGAACATTAGCCTTCATCTTTGGTTGGGCATTCGCAATTTGGGGGATAGCGCTCTACCTCGCAACTGGTGTTTCATATTTCCGCAGTGCAATGAAAAGTATTAGAGTGCGGCCATCCGATCGCATTATTGAGATTAACTAGAAGGATAAGAAGAGGGCGCAATGTCACAGATTCCTGCAGAACTCCAATACACAAAAGAGCACGAGTGGGTTGCCTCAACAGCAACAGCGGGAACAATTCGTATGGGCATCACTGACTTCGCGCAGGGAGCACTCGGAGATATCGTCTACGTCCAGATGCCTAAGGTGGGCGATGCAGTAGTAGCCGACAAGGTTTGTGGTGAAGTTGAATCGACAAAATCTGTATCAGAGATCTTCTCTCCAGTAACCGGAACCATCGTTGCTATCAATGAATCACTCAATGGCGCGCCAGAGCTTGTCAACTCCGACCCATATGGAGCGGGCTGGCTAGCAGAGATCTCAATTACTGGAGAGCCAGCGGCCCTCCTCAGCGCTGCTCAATATGGAGAGATCACCGGCTAATTTGCCGGCTTGATAATTTCTTCACAACTCTCTACTGTCAGCCTCAAGTTGAAGTAGAGGGGGTTTTCATGGCTAAGCCAATTCCATCACATGAAGTAACCACAACCCTCCACCTCGGAGTTCGATCCGTTGCCGATTCTTCCCCAGTAGCGTTGATTGAGAAGCTCATTGCAGAGTCATCTACAGAAGAGCAGCAGGTACTCCAAGAAGTGATGGATGGCAACGGAGAGAACGCAATGGTCTTTATCCATCGCGGCCCATCTCGCGGAGCTAGATTCTTGATAACGGCAGAAGGTGCCACCATCGGTCGATCTCCCTCAAGTGAGATCTTCCTCGACGATGTCACTGTCTCTCGCTCGCACGCGACGATCAAGCGAGAAGGGTCTGATTTCATGTTTTCAGATTCCGGAAGCTTAAATGGGTCATATATCAATAATCAGCAAAGTACATCTCACCGACTTATTACCGGCGATGAGATTCAAATCGGAAAATTCCATATGCTCTTTATCAGCAGCAGCACATCATCAGGGGAGAAGTAAGTGAGCGTTCCAGCACGTGCATATTTAAGTATCGGTGAAGTTCTAACAAAGCTCCGTGGTGATTTCCCTGACATCACCATCTCAAAGATTCGCTTCCTTGAATCTGAAGGGTTAATCGAGCCACAGCGCACGCCATCTGGTTACCGTAAATTTACAAGTAACGACCTAGATCGCCTCCGCTATGTTCTCCTTGCACAGCGCGATCAGTATCTTCCGCTCAAGGTCATTAAAGATAATCTCGATGCCCTCGATCGTGGTTTAGTCCCAACTCCACAAGGAACAGCCGTCCCTCGTCCGACCCTTGGCTTAGCTACTATCGATGGCGAGATTGCACCATCTACATTTGGCGAACAGTCAGAGATGCGTCTATCTCGCGATGAACTCATCAACGCCTCTGGTCTAGAAGATGCACAGCTTGTCGAGCTCGAATCATTTGGCCTAATCACACTCCGCGGCCGCCATTACGATGGTGATGCACTATCTGTCGCCAAGGCGGTTGCCGAGATGGCTTCTTTCGGAATCGAAGCGCGTCACCTGCGTTCATTTAAGACTGCTGCAGATCGTGAGATTGGTTTGATTGAACAAGTAATCACACCCTTCACTCGTCAGAAATCAACAGAGGCGAAGGCGCGCGCTGAGGAAGTTCAGCGAGAGATTGCAGCGCTTTCAGTTCGGCTCCATGCTTCACTCGTTCGCAGCGGCCTCAACCGCCCACGCTAATGTTTATTCGCTAATGTTTACTTTGGTTGAGGTTGTCGGTGTTCGCATCGAGATGCCTTCAAATCAACCGATCGTTCTTCTCAAAGAGATGGAAGGCACAACCTTTCTACCAATTTGGGTCGGATCAGTTGAGGCGACAGCTATTGCATTTGCTCAACAAGATCTCCGTCCGCAGCGCCCGCTCACTCATGACCTGATCGTCAGTATCCTTGATGCTCTCGATGCATCACTGACCGCCGTTCACATTACCGATATGGTCGATGGCATCTTCTATGCAGAGCTTGTAGTGCGCGGCCCTCAAGGAGCCCTTGACCCAATCTCTGTTCGCCCATCTGATGCGATTGCGATTGCGCTACGCACCAAGAGCAATATCCTCGTCAGCCAAGAGCTTCTCGAACGCTCAGGAATCCAGATTCCAGCAGGGGAAGAGGGTCAGAGTGAAGAGGAAGTTGAGGCTTTTCGAGAGTTTCTCGACCAGATCAACCCAGAGGACTTCATATAAGTCGCTAGCAACCCTGAACCTCAAGTAGAGGTTGGGGGCGTGTCGCTCCCTCACTAGAGCTCACTCTCGACCTACCCTTAGCTACTCCCACATCCCCATGGGTTTCATCATCGAAAGCGAGCCCCCTCTCGTGACAGAACAAGAACTTCAGATCGGCTATCGCGGGGCAACCGCCTGCTCTGCCGCTGGAATTACCTACCGCCAACTTGATTACTGGGCTCGTACCGGTTTAGTTGAACCTTCGATCAGAACGGCACAAGGTTCAGGTTCTGCGCGACTCTATGGTTTTCGCGACATCCTCGTTCTCAAGATTGTAAAGCGACTTCTCGATGCCGGGGTATCTCTGCAGAATATTCGTACCGCTGTCGATCACCTTCGTAATCGTGGCGTTGTCGAGCTAGAACGTATGACTTTGATGAGCGATGGCTCATCTATCTATGAGTGCTCAAGTCCTGATGAGATTGTCGACCTCTTGATGGGTGGACAAGGCGTCTTCGGAATCGCTGTCGGCAAGGTCTGGCATGAAGTTGAGGGTTCACTCTCAACCCTTGCTGGAGAGTTCAATGGCGAGTCAATAGGTGGCGAAGGTAATGATGAACTCGCACTCCGTCGGAAGGCGAAAGGCGCCTAACTCGCAATATATTGCACCCTTGTATTCAACATCAGGGGAGCACCGTGACTCGTTCATTTGAAGATCGCCATATAGGACCAACCCATGGCGATGAGCAGGCGATGCTCTCGGCTCTTGGATATAAAGATCTTGCCTCTTTCATTGCAGATGTAGTGCCTTCAAATATCGCGATCAATGGCGTGATTGAAGGCGCATTAGATTCAGGCAAGAGCGAAGTTGATGTTATCTCTGAGCTTCGTTCGATCGCATCCGAGAATAAAGTATTCCGATCTCTTATCGGTACTGGTTATTACGGAACAATCGTTCCACCTGTCATCAAGCGCAATGTCTTAGAGAATCCAGCCTGGTACACCGCATACACACCGTACCAACCTGAAATTTCGCAGGGTCGTCTAGAAGCGCTCTTTGCATTCCAAACAATGGTCTGCGAGCTCACCGCCCTTGATATCTCAAATGCATCGATGCTCGATGAATCAACAGCGGCTGCAGAGGCGATGACCCTTGCACGTCGTGCCTCAAAGCTAAGTGATGACGCAGTCTTCTTAATGGAAGAACATGTGCATCCACAGACTAAGGCCGTTGTAATTACCCGCGCTAAACCTCTTGGTATCAAGGTGGTCGAGGTTGATGCGGGCCACCTTGCTCGCGATGGATACGATGGAGAATTCTTCGGACTACTTCTTCAATACCCAGATACCACCGGCGAAGTTATCGATTACTCAGCGGTCTCAGATTATGCCCATACACAGAACGCGTTAGTGATCGCAGCAACTGATCTATTGGCTCTCACATTGTTGAAGGCTCCAGGGGAGTGGGGTGCTGATATCGCGGTTGGTACATCGCAGCGATTCGGCGTTCCAATGGGATTTGGCGGACCTCATGCTGGTTTCCTCGCAGTTCGCAATGGTCTAGAACGATCAATGCCTGGCCGCCTTGTGGGTCAAAGTATTGATGCAACTGGCCTGCCAGCTTTTCGCTTAGCGCTGCAGACGCGAGAGCAACATATCCGTCGCGATAAGGCGACTTCAAATATCTGTACAGCACAGGCGCTCCTTGCAAATATGAGTGCGTTCTATGCGATGTGGCATGGTCCAACAGGGCTACGCGAGATAGCGATTCGCGTCAATAACTTTGCATCTAGATTGCAAGTAGCTGCTCAATCCCGCAATGGAAACGTTTTCGATACCGTCACAGTAGATGTTTCTGATGCAGCCGTGACCCATAGCAAAGCGGCTGCAAAGGGAATCAACTTTGCCCGCGTAAGTTCAACAGAGGTTCGCATCGCCTTCGATGAAGAGACAACAGAAGAAACTTTTGCGCAGGTTCTCGATGTGCTCGGCCTCAAAGGTGCGGGGGAGAAAGCAATCCCTGCATCACTACTTCGAACAAGCAGCTATCTGACACATCCAGTCTTTAATACCAACCATAGCGAAACTGGAATGATGCGTTACCTTCGCAATCTTGCAGATCGCGACTTAGCACTTGATCGCACCATGATTCCACTTGGATCTTGCACCATGAAGCTCAATGCGGTGACAGAGATGGAAGCGGTCACGTGGCCAGAATTCTCTTCACTTCACCCCTTTGCACCCGCCGATCAGAGCCAAGGTTCACGTAAATTAATTAAGCAACTCTCTGAATGGCTCGTTTCAATTACTGGATACGATGCTGTCTCGCTACAGCCAAATGCTGGAAGCCAAGGCGAATTTGCCGGCCTTCTTGCAATTCGTAATTATCACGATTCACGTGGCGATCATTCTCGTAATATCTGTCTTATTCCATCAAGTGCACATGGAACAAATGCAGCATCTGCTGTGATGGCCGGTATGAAGGTTGTCGTAATTGATTGCGATGATCACGGTAATGTCTCTGTCGACGATATCAAGGCGAAGATTGCAGAGCATGGTGGCGCACTTGCTGCGTTAATGATTACTTATCCATCAACTCACGGCGTCTTCGAAACTGCAGTCTCTGAGATCTGTGCACTTGTTCATGACGCTGGGGGACAGGTATATGTTGATGGAGCCAACCTCAATGCGCTCGTCGGTGTTGCTCAACCAGGCAAATTCGGAGCCGATGTTTCGCATCTCAATCTCCATAAGACATTTGCGATTCCACATGGTGGCGGGGGACCGGGCGTTGGACCAGTAATCTCGCGCGCACATCTAGCGCCATTTCTCCCTAACCACCCACTCGATGAGCTAGCAGGTCCTGCAACAGGACCTGGCCCAGTCTCTGGTGCGCCATTTGGTTCGGCGAGTATCTTGCCAATCTCCTGGGCCTACATTCGCTTATTGGGGGGAGAAGGTCTTACCCACTCCACTCAAGTTGCGATCTTGTCTGCCAATTACATTGCAACGAAACTTTCGCAGAGCTACCCAATCCTCTATACCGGTGCAAATGGTCGAATTGCCCATGAGTGCATCCTCGATATTCGCGGTATCACCAAGGATTCAGGCGTAACGGTCGATGACATTGCAAAGCGCCTTATGGATTACGGATTCCATGCGCCGACGATGTCTTTCCCGGTCGCAGGAACGTTGATGATTGAGCCAACTGAGTCAGAAGATATCGCTGAGATTGAGCGCTTTATCGCCGCCATGATTGCCATCAGAGCAGAGATTCAAGAGATCATCGAGGGCAAGGTAGCCGTTGAAGGCTCAGCGCTCCGTCACGCCCCGCATACGGCCATCTCTGTCAGCTCAAGCGAGTGGAACAGGGTTTACCCCAGAGAGAAGGGTGGCTATCCAAAGGCCTTGGAGGGCTTTATTAGCGGTGAACTCATCGGAGCCCGAATGAAGTATTGGCCTCCCGTTTCGCGTATCGATGGAGCCCATGGAGATAGAAATCTGATCTGTTCATGTGCTCCTGTTGATGATTTTCGATAAAAGCTTTGCCTGAGATAAGCCCCATTGGGGGTGGGTCAGATTACTCTGACTTTACATAATGTAACTTATCGGCGTTAGGTTTAAGCCTACGAGAGAGGCCCCAGAGCGTCGTCTGCCAGAGCGCCTCAATCACAATTGCCCGGCTCATCTTTGATACGCCATTAATGCGTTCGACAAAGGTAATAGGAACTTCAACCTTGGATGCACCTGCAAGGTCGCTCGCCATCGCCATCTCAATTTGAAAACAATATCCAGTAGCTGTCATCTGATTCAGATTTAATCGCTTTAAGAGATCTATGGAATAGACGCGGAAACCTCCGGTGAGGTCTCGCAGTGGCATTTGTAAGGCGATTCGGGCATATGCGGTGCCTGCCCTCGAGAGCAATTGTCTGGCAATTGGCCAATTAACGACAGATCCGCCTGCAATCCAGCGGGTTCCCAGAGTTATCGACAATTTCGATTGATGTTTGGCATCTAGCATCGCCGATAGATCTTCAACTCGATGCGACCCATCGGCATCCATAGTGACTACATGGGTGTAATTTCCTTGGTTAATGACCTCAGCGAATCCTGCTCGGTAGGCAGCACCTAAACCAGCTTTTCCTGGACGACGAAGAACCTTTACCCACGGCAGCGATAAATTATCGACAATATCTGCAGTTTGATCCGGGGAGTTGTCATCTAAAACGAGAACATCAAAATCACGTTGGCAATGTAAAGCGGCGAGCGAATTGAGGAGCTCAACAATCGCAACAGATTCATTGTAGGTCGGAATCAGAATTACTGGCTTCACGAACTACTCCTTCGTCTCACGAGTGTAAAGGCTATAAGCGTCGAGGATAAGAGTATTACGGCAAGTGAAAATAATCCGCCATATCGCATAGCCATTGTCTCGCCGTTTCTTATGGCAACGGTAGAAGAAAGTGATGCTACTTCCCCATCATCTAGTCGTTGAAGAATCTCACCCCTGTAGTTAATGAATGCAGAGGGTCCAGTAGTAGAAACTGATACAACATTGCGTCCTGTCTCGACTGCACGAATACGAGTGATATTTAATTGCTGATCGCCTTCTGCACTACCGGAGAACGTCGCACTATTCGTCATCACAGCAATGAGCCCTGAGTTAACGGCGCTCTCTCGAATAATTTTATCGCTAAGAATTTCATAACAGATCACCGATGAAATCTTTACTCCGGCAACTTGGTGAATCACCAATTGAGTACCTGGCGTAAAATCAGTAACGCGATCGGTATGAGGCGAGATTATCGAGGCGAGTTCTCTGAGAGGTATATATTCTCCGAAAGGCGTGAGATACCTCTTGATATAACTTGTCCTTGGTAAGCCATCTTGCGAGAAGAGCACCGCTGCATTAGCGAGGCTATCGCCATCAAGAATCGCTCCTGTTAACAAGGGAATATTCGTTTCTCGTTGGAGCTCTTCTATCTTACTTTTAACAAGCTGATTCCTGAGAGGGTCTACATCAACAGCGTTCTCTGGCCAGAGAATAAGTTGATCACTCGATGAATAATCTTTAAGAGTTCGCTCGATGTGATTATCTAATACCGCTTGTGCGCGAGAGTTAAATGAGAGACCGCGTTCAGGTACTCCCCCTTGAACCGCTCGTATCTTGAGAGATTGCGTCTCACTCTCTTGGTGCAACGGAATGGATGCAGCTAGCAAGAGTAATAAAACCAATGAGAAGTGAGCAATCTTAGGTTGCAGCAGAAGTAGGGATATCGCCAGTGTTGCTAGTGAAAGAAAAGTTACTCCAAAGATTGAGACCAGGTTAAGCAGCGGTGAGTCTGCCTGTGAGTATCCAATTCGACTCCAGCCGAATCCCCCGAATGGAAAGTAATTCTTCGCCGCATCGGCAATAATGATTGCGGCGATCAGAACAACGGGGCTCTTCACATAGCGTGCGAGATATCCAATGGGAACTAGATAAAGGCCTTGCAGAATCGAGAGCAATATCCAGGGTGTGACACCGACAAATGTCTTGCTCCAACTTAGTATGACTGCATTGGCTGCTAAGGCGAAGAGGAAAGAGCCTCTAACCAGGCTCTCGCCACTTAAAAGAAACTTCAGGTAAATTGCATAAGCAACCGGCGCGGCGAACCACAATGATATTGGCGCGAAACTTAGCGAGAGTATCCCGGCTGCTAGAAGAACGAGGAGAAGGTTCTTTAATTTCACCATCCAAGGGCTGCTATCAAACGATCGACACTTGCCCCCAGACCATATTCATCTTTGATGCGGTAAATCTCAGAGAGGTCATCAGGCTTACCGGGCATCTCAATCGACATCTTAGGAAGTGCAACATCGCGCGCGCAATGAACGAGAGTCGGCGCAATCTTGAGGTACTCCTCCCCTGCAATGATCTTCTTTGCAAGCGCAGCAGGTAGCAATTCATCCCCTGCTTGAGCCGCTTTGAGAGTTTCTTCGACAGTTGCGAAGTTATTTGCGATCAGTGCGGCACCCTTTTCGCCGATACCGCGAACTCCAGGTAAGCCATCCGATGGATCTCCACGGAACATGGCGAAGAGCGCATAACGATCTCCGGGGATTGAATATTTATCCGCTACCCACTTTGTATCGACGAGGTCATGTGCAGAAATTCCTTTTGCAAGATAAACGATTTTGATATCACGTTTATCATCGACTAATTGGAAGAGATCTCTATCGCCGGTGACGACGCGAATTGGACCCTTCTCGCGTGAAGCAAAGGTCGCCATCACATCGTCAGCCTCGTAATCGTCGACACCGACCATCGGAATGCCAAAGGCATCGATGAGATCTAAGAGCACCGGGATCTGGGGTGTGAGAGTCTCTGGCTCTTCCTCCTCTTCACTTCCAACCTCTAAACGGTTTGCCTTGTAATCGGGAAAGAGCTCAACGCGCCACGATGGCCGCCAATCACCTTCGATACAAGCAACGAGACGATTCGGTGAATACATCGAGACTAGACGAGCAGTCATATCGAGATAGCCGCGGATGGCGTTAACCGGCATTCCTGTTGGTGAGAGCAAGGTATCTGGCATGCCGTAGTACGCGCGATACCAGAGTGAAGCGCTATCGAGAAGCATTAAGGTCATAGTTCACTCACCATATATGAAACAACTCCTCGATCGATACGTTTTACCGCTTCCCGACAATTCTTACGTAAGACCTCGGATGCGCCTGCAATCTGAGTCAGAAGATCAATTAACTGCTTAATATTTCTAACGAAGTCCCCCACTGTCATATCGCTTCCCTTGAGAACGCTGGAGAGCGAGTGACCACTAGCCCATCGGTAGGCGGCATAACAGAAACCAAAGTCAGGTTCCTTTTGAGTATCAACACCGAAATCTTCTTCGATATCCTGAAGTTGAGACCAAATCGATGCGATTGAAGCAAGGGCATTTGCGACGTTCTGATGAGGCATCTTTGGTGCGTAATTCTCGCTCCCGCGGCTCTCATAAATCACAGAAGAGATTACAGATACCAGCTCTTGTGGCGAGAGCGAATCTAAGACTCCGGTACGTATCGTCTCGGTAAGCAGGAGATCGGATTCTGCATAGATCTTCGCAAGAATCTTTCCCTGTTCAAGCGGCTTCTCCCCCTCGATATATCCAAGGTGGGTCAAGACGTCACAGATGCGATCGAAGGTCTTTGCGATGACATGTGTTCGATTCTCAACGCGCTCACGAAGACCGGCTGACTCACGATTTAGTCGAGCTGCTCGTTCGGCAAATCGCGCATGTGTTTCCCGGTCATTGCATGAATGGCACTCATGTTGACGGAGGCGACGACGTTGATTGTCGAGTTCGTTCTCCATATGTTGACGTTGACGATTATCGAAGGTGCGACGACCATCTCGCTTGCTTAAAAGCCGTTCGATATCCTTGATATCCATTCGGATTGTGGCGTACTCCTCGAAGTTTCCGAGATGACAGATTGCAGATTCGAGTTGCTCGGCTGCCGCCAAATCGTTCTTACGAATTTGCTTAACTAATCCAACAACTGCGCGATCTGCCTGGAATTGCGCGAAAGATGATTCCAAACTTGTACGCGCACGCTCTCGTCCAAACCGGGCAATCAAGTTGATTGACATATTGTATGAAGGTGTAAAAGAAGATCGAAGCGGATATGTTCGAGTTGATGCAAGTCCGGCAGCAGTTGCAGAATCGACGGTAGGTGACCAGAGAACCACTGCATTGCCTTCAATATCGATTCCTCGACGGCCTGCGCGCCCCGTTAACTGAGTGTATTCACCTGGTGTAATCGAGACATGGCCTTCGCCATTCCACTTCGTTAACTTCTCAAGCACAACGGTACGTGCTGGCATATTGATTCCAAGTGCGAGAGTTTCAGTTGCAAAGACCGCCTTCACTAAACCTCTCTTAAAGAGATCTTCAACAGCTCCCTTGAAGCTCGGAAGTAAGCCAGCATGGTGGGCTGCGATTCCTCGCTCAAGTGCCATTAGCCAATCACGATAACCGAGCACTTCGAGATCTTCCTCGGCAATGTTCTGTGTGTACTGCTGAGCGGTGTTAACGATCTCTAGCCGTTCTTCCGCGTTGGTTAATTTGATTCCAGCGTTCAGACATTGTTTTACCGCAGCATCACACCCTGCGCGCGAGAAGATGAAGGTAATCGCAGGGAGAAGATTTTCGCGCTGAAGTTTCTCAATGACCTCATCACGGCTTAGGCGTTGCTCATCATCTCCGTAACGGTCTCGCCGCTGGCGAGGGGTCCGAACTCGTTTCAGCGCTTGCCGCTCGAGTGCGAGAATCTCTGGATTGACCCTGCCAGGTTCGTTAAAGAGATCAATCAATCGATTGCCGATAAGTACATGTTGGTAGAGCGGAATCGGCCTGACTTCAGAGACGATCACATCGGTCTGACCGCGGACCTCACCGAGCCATTCGCCGAACTCCTCTGCATTACTGACAGTCGCCGAGAGAGAGATCACTTGCACGCTCTCCATGAGATGGATAAGAACTTCCTCCCAGACAGCACCGCGGAACTTATCTGCGAGATAGTGGACTTCATCCATCACGACCGCACCTAAATTAAGCAAAGTTGAGGAATTTGCATAGAGCATATTTCGCAGCACTTCGGTCGTCATGACCATGATCTCGGCATCGGAGTTAATATTGGTATCGCCGGTAAGAAGACCGACACGATCCTCGCCGAAACGGGCGACGAATTCATGGTACTTCTGATTAGAGAGCGCCTTGATTGGAGTTGTGTAGAAACACTTCTTTCCTCTAGCGAGTGAGCTATAGGCGGCGAATTCTCCTACTACTGTCTTGCCGGCACCAGTGGGAGCGGCAACAAGGACTCCCCTACCATCTTCAACAGCATGGCAGGCAACTATCTGAAACTCGTCAAATCCAAAATCGAATTGAGCGATAAAGTCATTGGTGAGTGGATGGGCTGATCGTTTCTTCGCAGCAGCAAATCGCTCAGCTGGTGTCTCTACAGCTTCCATGTGAGCGCCGCATCCTTTACACATTCTGCCGAAATTGGTGCAGGTCCGATTCGTTCACCATCAGCATAAGCAACTGCTTGAGCGCTAATTGATACCCGCTTCGCTCGCATCGTCTTCACCTGAGGATGTGAGATATGAGAGCCAGAGTAAACAGTTGGAAAGACTTTAATGAACTCGATAGTGCTCACCGGTTGAAGAATCGTAATATCAAAGAGTCCATCGTTGATCTGTGCTTGTGGGCATACATTCATTCCTCCGCCATAAGACTTACCATTTCCGACAGCAATCAGCATCGCATCAGTTGTAAAGGTATTGCCATCTGCTGTTATCTCGTAACTGGATGCTTTAAATCGTGGAAGTTCCATCGCTATCGCCACGTTATATCGTTGTGGACCGCGTGGCCAACGTAACTTATTTGCCCGCTCATTCACTATCGAGTCAAAACCGGTCGAGAGGATTGCACCGAACCACTCGGAATCAACATTTCCAAGATCTATGGGGGTAGGTTCGGTAGTTGTTACTCTCTTTAATAGCGGTTCGATATCGTCTAGTGACCAGCCCAGTGTCCTCACAAAATCATTGCCGGTACCAGCTGGAACTATCGCAAATGGGATATCCCTTGGAACAACAACCTGAAGAACGAGATGTGCTAATCCATCTCCCCCAACTGCAATCACTCCGTTGTAAATCTTGCTATCGAGTTCTCGGATGAGTGCAGATGTGAGTTCCTCTGCGCTAGCTGCCGCGATGGAACGGTATGAGATATCGTGGAGCGATAAATACCTCACTACATCACTTGCTATATCTGCCCCTTTTCCGTTTCCAGAGTGAGGGTTGATTGCTATTAGCCACATGATGCGCGCGATTAGGAATCTGATTTATCAATAGGAGCCGCAGCTTCAATCGGTGCTGCTGGTGCAATCGTCGCCGAATCCACATCGATCGCTTCAGATTTCTTCGCTCTCCGTCGATCGTTGAGGATAGCTATGCCGCCGGCAATAAAGTAGAAAGCGATGAGCGGGACCGCCAATAGGAGCATTGAAAGTGGATCAGCTGTAGGTGAAAAGCTCGCTACAAAGAGACAGATGCTAAAGACCCATACGCGCCAAGGCTTCAGAATTGTCTTTCCAGAGAGGAAGCCGATGAAGTTAAAGGTGACGAGAAAGACTGGAAGTTCAAAGGCGATGCCGAAGAGGAGGATCATCCGTAAGACAAAGTCAAGGAAGTCATCGAACTTGACTAAGTTATTGAGGGCATCCGGTGTGAATCCGAAGAGCACCTTGATCGCCATTGGCAGTACTGAGTAACCGAGAAATCCACCGACAGCGAAGAATGGAGTTGCTGCGCCAATAAAGAAGATCGAGTTGCGCTTCTCTTTGCGGTGGAGCGCTGGTGCAATAAAAGCCCAGAGTTGGTAGAGCCAGATCGGCGCGGTGAGGATTACTCCCGCAAGGATCGCTACCTTGATTTGAAGATTGAGGGGGCCGAGAACACCGTTGATATATAGCGCGCCACAATTATCTGAACCTTCTGCTTGCGCCTTTTTGAGGTCGCAGACGGGCTCAGCTAGTTTTGCAATGATTGGGTTGTAGTAGACCCATCCGAAACCGGCGCCGATAGTGATGGCAAGTGCGGATTTAAAGACTCTACGGCGCAGCTCGCGTAAATGTTCGATCAGCGGCATGCGACCGCCAGTGGTGGTCGCCATGGAGATTACTTCTCGGAAGAGTCGTCGTTCTTCTTAGTATCTACAGCATCGTCAGCTTTGAGTTCCTTCATCTCTGACTTAAAGATACGCATAGAACGACCAAGTTGACGGGCTGAGTCTGGAAGACGCTTTGCTCCGAAGAGGAGGGCAAAGATAAGCACAATCGGAATCCAGTGCTGTGGCTCGCGTAGGAACATGTCATTCTCCTTGAAGTGAAGGCGGCTCCCCTGAGGTCAGGCGGGCCTTGGTACAACGCGAACGCTATCGCATTGAGGCGCTCTATGAGGAGTAAAGAGCGAGAATATTCTCAGCTAGATCCCGGACCGAATCTCGAACTTCTGCCGGCTCTAGGAGCTCGATATATGGAGCATGGGCGATGGCGGCTTTTGAGATCCAGAGCGGAGAGAAGATCTCTACGACCGCCTCCCCAGAGGTGGCAATCTCTACTATTGAGAGGGCCTCAGAGATGGAGCGTCGGTCCCCCAGGACCCTCACTCTCGCTGAAATCACTTCTGGCTCGACGACACTGAGTGATTCGTGGGACTTCTCAGCGGCACCGATAATCGTTACCTCTTCTACTCGGTCGAGTCGGAAGTTTCTCACCGCTTGCGCCGAATGGCAGAAAGCCACGAGATAAAGATTGTCGCGCTCGCTGCGAATCTCAAGTGGGTCAACCTTGCGTGAGGT
>JBDLWK010000013.1:0-22046 GCA_039804335.1 Actinomycetota bacterium | reverse complement strand
TGCCGGCAATAGCTGATGACAGTGGCCTCTGCGTCGATGCGCTCAATGGCGATCCCGGAATCTTCTCTGCACGATGGGCTGGCACCCACGGCGATGACAGAGCAAATCTAGAGAAGGTGCTGCAACAGTTGATTGATGTTGCAGAGGAAGAGCGCACCGCATACTTCACTTGCGTGGCAGCGCTCTATCTTCCTAGCGGCGAGAGCCATTGCGAAGAGGGTCGTTTTTACGGAAGCATCCTCACATCACCTGTGGGTGAGAATGGATTTGGTTACGACCCAATTTTTCAACCGCAGGGGCTATCGATTTCAAGCGCTCAAATGAGCTCCGAGGAGAAGGATCAGGTGAGCCATCGGGGTAAGGCTCTCCGCGCTATCGCCCCCCATGTGATGAAAGCCCTGAATTCCCTAGGCTAAACTTGGAGCATACGTCGACCAGTCAACAGGTAAGGCGCAACCCGAGGAGATAACCGTGGCAGTAAAGAAGAAGGCAGTTGCCAAGAAGGCAGCACCTAAGAAGACAACCGCTAAGAAGGTTGCAAAGAAGTCTGTTGCAAAGAAGACGACAGCAAAGAAGTCTGTTGCCAAAAAGTCTGTTGCTAAGAAGACAACAGCCAAGAAGGTTGCGAAGAAGTCTGCACCTAAGAAGGTTGCGAAGAAAGCTGTAGCCAAGAAGGCCGTAGCAAAGAAGACCACGGTAAAGAAGGCAGCTGCGAAGAAGACTGTTAAGAAGTCTCCTGCACGCAAGAGCGCGCCATCTTCAGTTGTTGTCCCACCAGTTCCTACAGGTTCATCGCGCGATCGCGTTAACGTTTCAACATCTCCAGCAGCGCCAAAGCCAGCGACTCCTGCGGTTAAGCCATCTGCTGCACCACGTCAAGGATCTTCAAAGGGCGTACTCGTTGCCGTTCTCGTCGGCGTTGCAATCTTGACTGCAATCGTTGCTTCACAGCAGTCAAATAAAGATTCAGCAAAGAATGAGACACCTGCAGCAACTGAGTCAGCCTTACCAGAAGCAACTCCAACAGAGTCAGCATCACCTGCTGCATCAACAGATACAACAAATGCTGCAACTACAGGTGAGGCTCCATCAAAGTTCATCGGTAACTGGAAGGATGCTTCAACTAAGGACATCATGATTCTCTCATGGCGCGCTCCAGCGGGAGATGTAACTGGTTACAAGGTCGAGATCGCTCCAAATGGTGGCGCTTGGAAGGAAGTTTCACAGATTCCAGGAACTCAGCTCTCTTTCGAACTTACAAAGACATCTGATTCTCAGTACACATCATTCCGAGTAGCTGCAATTTATGCAGATGGAACTCTTGGACTTGCTAAGGCATTTGGCTTCGCAGGTCAGTACGAATAATTTAAATTATAAGAAACCCCGGCCAATCGGTCGGGGTTTTTTATTGCTTGAAAAGCTGCATAACAAAATTTATTAGAGGTATCGAGCAATCTCTGCGACATAGATATCAACACCAGTTGGAACAAGGTGCACACCATCTGGAGCGAAATATTCAGGATGGCCCTCAGAAATCCTCGCCCAATCAATAACGGTAACGTTAGAGAAACGAGCTGAAACCTGCGAGATTAAATCGTTATTCTGATCCCGCCAAGGTCGAGGTACAGCGGTATTGACGAGTATTACCTTTGATTGGTCTTGCAGAGCTTCAAGCACATTAACTACCTGATCTTCGGTGAGCGCATTGTTATTGCCCATATTAAGAACAACCGGTCCGGTAGGAGCTTCAGAGATATCACGAATGATTTCAGCAAGCAGTTCTGGTGCCTGGCGGCCAACTCGGGCATTTACCAATCCGACTGGATAGCTTTCGGCGAGGGCGCTCTTAATTCCGAGAATCACTGAATCTCCAGTGAGCCAAATTCCATCATTGCTGGAAGTAATTACAGAGTCATCCGATTCAATCTCTGCAACCAGCGCCGATTGCTCTTGATTTCCGATAGAGATTGCACGACCACTGATGATTGTGACCGCAAGTACGAGAGTTGAAATTACCGCAATCACCTTTATTTTCTGTCGCTTCTTCTCGGCCACGCTGCGGTACTTCAGACCCTTAAGCCAATAATTGAGAACTCCACGTCGCACAGGTAGCTCTACAAAACGGAGAGAGATATCGGCAAGTGCGAAGACAATCAATATCCGAAGTGAATACATAGCCCACGAAGCCCCTGCTAAATCCACCGTTGGGCGAGTTACTTGGAAGATAACCCAGTGCCAGAGATAGATTGCATAAGAACGCTCACCGATCCAGAGCAGAACTCGATTCTGCAAAAGAGGAGCAAAGCGCGATACTGGATGAACTATCGAGGTAATGATTGCAGCTGCAAAGATACCGGCAAGTGGGAATGCAATTTTGTATAGCGATGGATTGCTCTCATCAATCAAGAGGAAGGTGGCGAGAATTCCGAGGAAACCAAATACACCAATGCCATCGATAAAGTCTTGTGCTTTCTTGCTGACATCGGTCTTGAAATTCTGGGGTACCCAACTAACGGCAAGTGCTGCACCGAGAAAGAGCCCGATGCTATGAGTATCGGTACCGAAGTAGACGTGGCTTACAGATTGCGCGTTGGAGGCATCAAGTGAGAATGAGACAAGCATCAAAGTGATGCCAGAGATGCCGGCAATGATGAGAGAGACAATTGAGAGGCGATTCTTTCCGAAGAATCTGAGCACGAGAAGAAGGATGAGGGGCCAGACGAGATAGAACTGAGCCTCAACCGCGAGTGACCATGTGTGTTGCAGGAGCGATGGCCGCCCAATCGCTTCGAAATAGTCGAGATGGCGTCCTACTAACCACCAATTCATCGATCCGGTAAGCGCAAAAGGGGTATCTATCAGGAAGCGCTTAATTGTGTCAGGCGCCCAGATTCCTACCGCAATAGCGGTGGTGATCAGCATAAAGACAAGTGCCGGAAGCAGGCGTCGTAATCGCGCAAGGTAGAAAGCGCGCAGATCAAGGCCACCGCTACGTTCGATTGAATCCAACAAAAGTCTCGTGATTACATAACCTGAAATAACGAAGAAGAGGTCGACTCCAAGAAATCCACCAGGGATCCAATTAAATCCAAGGTGATAAAAGAGAACTGCCATCACCGCGATAGCGCGGAGACCATCGATGGCAGGTATGTATTGGATACCGCGTTTGGTAGCCATGAAAATTACTTGCGCTTAGCTGCAGTTTTCTTTGCAGGGCGGCTCGATGTTGCGCGCTTAGGTGCGTCAATTGCAGGAGCAGCGCGACGGCTTTCAACCTTGATTGGCTCCTTGCGGCGCACGGTGCCATCTTCATTGAGTGAGTCATTAACCACTGCCTGCATATTTGCTAGACGAGCAAATGCACCATCAAGACGTTGACGAGATTGTGCAATTGCTTGTTCAGCTGCAACTAGTGCTTGAGATTGAACTCGATAGAGGCGCTCTGACTCGGCAATGACCTCGGCCAACCAACGGCGGTACTCAATGACTTCACTCGCGGCATCAGCAACAATGCGCTCACCTTCGCGACGAGCAGCCGATGCAACTGCGGCAGCCTCACGGCGCTTAGTATCAATAATAGATTCTGCTTCACGCGTCGCTTCATTAACAATATCTGCAGCCTCTGCTTCAGCAGCTGAAATGTACTTTCGACCACGAGCTTCTGCGCCAGATAAAATACTGCGTGCCTTAGTTTCAGCACCTTCAAGGACATCCTTGGCATTTCGAGTTGATTCATTGATCAAACGCTCTGCAGATAAGTGAGCCTTAGCTTCACGTGCTTGCGCAGATTTAATCATCGTCATCGCAGTTTCTGTTGCGAGGATTTCGAATTCTTCCTTGCTTAATGAGGTGATGTCGCGACGTGAACGGAGGTCGTTGAGCTGAGATTCGAGCTCACGAATTCGATCTACAGGATTGCCTGTTGGAGTGCGCTCTGATTCCTCGCGGAAGCCCACCCAGTTGAGAAAGTCTTTCTTCTCTGCCATTGATAATCCCCATTGCCTCTAAATACGACCACCTTCAAGGCTCATAGATTAGGGCATTCCGTAACAAGGCGAAATCGCCCCCAAAATCATGCGGGAAAGTGGGTTTTATCGCTAGCGATAAATAGCCCTAGCCTGGTCAACGCTATTTATCGCGAGCGATAAATAGCGAAACAGATTGCCAAGTACTGGCTGATCCAGGCGGCCAGTACGAAGATATGGAAGAGCTCATGGAATCCAAAGTACTTCGCGGTGCGTCCGGGTTTCTTGAGAGCGTAGAAAATCGCACCTATCGAATAGAGCAATCCGCCAATAACGATTGGAATTAAGACCCAGAGGCCACCGCGATCGTAAAGTTGTGGCGTATAGACAATTGCAACCCACCCCAAGACGAGATAGTTGGCGACATATAGCCAGCGAGGTGCGCCGACCCAAAATACACGGATTGCAACACCAGCAAGTGCGCCGGTCCAGACAATTGCGAGCAACATATTGCGATCATGTGGTTCTAAGAGCGCTACTGCAAATGGCGTGTAAGAGCCGGCAATCAATAAGTTGATATTGGCATGATCCCAACGTCGCCAAATTTTCTTCTTCGCCGGAGACCAAGGGACTCGATGATAAATAGCAGAGACGCTAAAGAGCATGATCGCTGTTATTGAATAGAGTGCGACTGCAAACTTAAGCGATTCTTTGCTCAGGATAAATAAGATGAGGGAGGCGATGATGACAGCGGGAGTTGCTCCAAGATGAAACCAGCCTCGCAACTTCGGTGGAGCGGATGGGACTTTTTCATCTGAAGCATTGCTCATACGATGAGCCTACGCGTTTGTCAGGTTTCTGACCGACTTAACGGTCAGCGAGGCGCAGGCAGCTATGAAAGTCAGGGTTCCGGTTGCTATCAACATAGCGCTGACTCCAAATTGGGAAGCTAGTGGACCGGCAATTACAACTCCAATTGGGGCGATTCCATACGAACCGAGCGCGTCATAGGCATTGACGCGAGAGTACGACTCTTCCGGAACATGGCTCTGCAGCGAGGTCATCCAAGTGACCATAAAGAACTCGATTGTCAGTCCCGAGAAAACTGCAGATATGACACAGATAATGAGCGGCAGTTCAAATGCGAGTGAGAAATCCCAGACAACTGAGATTGCAATGAGAATCATTGAGATAAAGAGCGGACGCTTAAATTTCATCTTCAGGACGATAAACCCACCAATCATCATGCCAGCAGTCATTCCAGCGAGATTGAGCGACCAATTACGAGGTCCTGTCTCGGGATCGCTGAAATTAAGCGGCCCTAGAACCTGCAACATGGATTCAAATGACATGTTGATAAATGCGAAACAGAGAACCATCGTGACAACCCATGAGCGCGAGCTAAATTCACTCCAACCAACTTTGAGATCGTGGATGATTCCAGGGCTTTCAATCCGCGACTTACTTGGCAGATTTAAGTTCCAGAGAATGATGCCGGCAATGAGAAAGCTGATGGCATCAACAAGTAAAGCCCAGCCAGGATTAAATGCTGCGACCAAAGCTCCACCGAGCAGGGTTCCTGTGATGTATCCAATGTTGTTCATCAAGCCAACAATGGCATTGCCTTCTTGTAGCTTCTCTTTCGGCAGGATTTCAGGAAGGACTCCTGACATCGCCGGCCACCAGAGCGCATTCAGCACTCCAAAGAGAGCGCCCATCGCAACCAAGATCCATACATGTGGGAATCCGCCGAGAAATGAGACTGCGCTAACTCCGACCACCACACTGCCGATGATGTCGACGCCACCCACGATTCGATTGCGTTGGAAACGATCAGCAATTACTCCGCCGAATAACATAAAGGCGACGAGTGGAAAATAGCGAGCAGCCATCACCAAGCTCAGGTCGCCGCCGTCGGAACCTTCAATACTTAGAACTCCATAGGCAAGGGCGATGGGGGACATTCCATTACCTACATTTGAGATGAAACGTGAGAAAGCCAGAGCTGTAAAGCCTTTATGGCCATGGAGCATCTCTAATTGCGCGCGCATTGCGAAAGGGTACTGAGGAAATCTGCGATTCGTTAACTTGCCGTTCACCAATCACATCTACTCTCTTCCCATGCGAAAAAACCTCTCCGAGTTCATCGGAACAGCGATTCTTGCCACAGTTGTCGTCGGCTCTGGAATCATGGCGGAAAATCTCTCAAGCGATATCGGTCTGCAGTTGCTCATCAATGCTGCCGCTACCGGTGCTGCGCTCTGGCTGTTAATCACTCTCTTCGCCCCCATCAGTGGAGCGCATTTCAACCCAGTTGTGACCGGTATTTCTCTCTTCCGAAAAGAGCTTTCCCTAAAATCAGCGCTGCTCTTTATCGTGGCACAAATCACCGGTGCAATCAGCGGAACAATTCTTGCCAATATCCTCTTTGAACACCCTGCGATTGATATCTCTAGCAAGGCGCGAGATGGTGGGAATCTCCTTCTCAGTGAAGTCCTTGCAACAGCGGGATTGGTATTTGTGATCTATCAACTTTCAAATATAAAGAGTGGCAAGAAAGTTGCAGTGGGTGTCGCATCCTGGATCTTCGCCGCCTACTTCTTCACCTCATCAACCTCATTTGCAAACCCTGCAATAGCAATTGGCCGAGTATTTTCAAATAGCTTTGCGGGGATAGCCCCACATTCTGCGGCAACCTTTATTCCATTCCAGATAATTGGTGCTGCCTTGGGATATTTACTCTTTACCTACCTCAATCCGAAGGAGAAGAAATAATGAGCGAGAAGAAGACGATTATGTTTGTCTGCGTTCACAACGCAGGACGTTCACAGATGGCAGCTGGATTTATGCGCGAACTCGGAGGAGATCGCGTTGAAGTTCTCTCAGCCGGTTCTGCACCAAAAGATTCGATTAATCCAATCGCTGTTGAAGCGATGCTCGAACTCGGAATTGATATAGCAAATCAGAAACCAAAAGTGTTAACACCGGAAGCGGTGCAGCAATCTGATGTAGTGATCACAATGGGATGTGGCGATGCCTGCCCTTACTACCCAGGTAAGCGGTATGAAGATTGGAAGCTTGACGATCCTGCCGGCCAAGGAATCGAACCGGTCCGCGTTATCAGAGATGAAATTAAGGCGCGAGTCGAAACCCTCCTATCTGAAATATTTTAGAATTTTGGTCTGAATCATGCGTAACTGCTGAGTAACATCTGAGAAATAATTGAAAATTAATGCCGTTTAGAGGTGCAAACTCCTCGCAAAAGGTTCACACTTTCTCTCATCGAAGGCCAACGTAGCCCTGGGCTATAAGCGTTGACCTACGGTCTTACGGGCCGCCCGGCCCGCACTGATTGAGAGTCACGAAAGGCTCAGGACATATGTCAGTTACGCTCAATAGCAACCAGTGGAACCTTGTTTACAACATGTTCTCACTTGGTTTGGTTTCAATGCTCGCATGTACTGTCTACACATTAGTGTCACAGTCACGAGTTCTACCTAAGTACCGTAATGCGCTAGTTATGTCATCAATGGTTACATTCATTGCTGGCTACCACTACTGGCGAATCTTCAACTCATTCGGCGAAGCATCTGATGGATTCATGGTTGACCTTTCAGGAAACCACGGTTCATTCAATGAGGCTTACCGTTATGTAGATTGGCTTCTCACAGTCCCACTACTTCTCGTTGAAGTAATTGCTGTATTGGCACTTGCTAAGGAAGTTTCAAAGTCATTGATCATGCGCCTCGTTCCAGCATCAGCTGCAATGATCGCACTTGGATACCCAGGTGAAATCTCAGCAGATCAGAACACACAGGTTCTCTACGGTGTACTTTCAACAATCCCATTCCTTTACATCCTCTACGTACTATTCATGGAGCTTACAAAGTCCTTGGATCGTCAGCCAGAGGGCGTTGCAGATACAGTGAAGCGCTTGCGTCTTCTCCTTATCGCAACATGGGGTGTATACCCAATCGCTTACATCTTCAACATTGTTGGCGATGCATCAGCGAACTCATTCGTTGCAATTCAGGTTGGTTACACAACAGCAGACATCCTTGCTAAGTGTGTATTCGGTCTAACAATCCTCAAGATTGCACGTATGAAGTCACAAGCTGAAGGTATGGCTGCTGACCACTAATTAAATAAGTAAAAAAAGCAAAGGGCGTCGAGAAATCGGCGCCCTTTGCCATTACTGTTACATCTATGAATAACGCGCGAATCAATAATTATCGAATGGCTGCATATGCAGCACTCGCAGTAGGACTTATCAATCTCCGATATCAAACTGGCGCTGAGAGTAATTTCATGAAGAGCGCTGCGCTCTTTGTTCCAGGCGCACTACTGATTGCGTTGACATTCACAACAGCTGGAAAGAAGTGGCTAGAAAGTCGCAACGCAGCACTTGTCTTAACTATTGTTGGAAGCGCGCTCTTGATCTACAGCTTTATTCTCTAATTTCTACCCTTACTAATTATCGCAAGCTCAATTTCTAAGCTGGATATCTGCCTTCTTCGCCTCGGCAATTAAAATGCGAATGGCATTTGGCCCCATTCCATGAAGCTCTTTCAACGCCGCAAGTGAAGCCTTTCGAAGATCACTAATGGCGTAATAGCCCTCATCAATTAACGCTCGACGAGCAGGTGCCGCCAAACCAATCTCTCTCCATGCGCCATCATTTTCGGCATAAGGATCGAGATCTTCACCGCCATGAGTTATCGCTAACTTCGATGCCGCCTTCTCTGCCTTACGTGCTGCTGCAGCGCGCTTGGCTTCACCCTGTAATTTCTTTAACTTTGCAGGGGATGCCTTCGCCATTTAACTCACTCCCTCTTTAAAGCAGGATGACAAGTGCTGTCAGTAGGGAAGCTGAAATGAGGCTCTTAAAAATGATCTTCAATGCTTGGGCGCGATCTGCCTTGAGCGCCGCCGGATCCTTAATCTTCTTCACATCTCCTGCAGTATCGAAATTGAAGACGCCCATCAATCCATAGGCGAAGCAGAATCGATTACGAGCTTGGATATAACCAACAGAGGCGAGCATCGCTGGCGCAAAGGCAATCAATCTCATTGAACTTTCTTGATCAGTTGCGATGAGAGCGATTGCAAGAATCGTGTAGAGAACTCCACCAATGATGGCTACTTGATAGCGGCGATGGATTTCAGAGGGACCGATATTGCATGAACCTGCTACATAATTCGCTGATTGATCTGTCATGGGAGAGAGTCTAAGTCCGATGCGCAGAGATTGAGAGATAAAGATTGTGCGGGAGGCGGGACTTGAACCCGCACGCCGGAGCACCAGTTCCTAAGACTGGCGTGTCTGCCATTTCACCACTCCCGCATACATCTCAAGGCAGTTTCATATGAGATGCAGAGGAAAGAGTAAGGCTTCTAGGCGCTCACACCAAAATCGCGCTCATGTCGGGATACGCACGGCTAAACTACGCAAATGTCCTCACTTGCAGATCAACTCGCAGCCTCGATTCAGGGGCTCGTTGCTGCTGCTATCGAGAAGGGCGAGCTCACAGGTTCTGCCCCTGAGTCGATAGTTCTCGAACGCCCAAAGAACCGCGACCATGGCGATTACGCCACATCAATCGCCCTTCAATTGGCGAAGGCTGCCGGCAAGAATCCGCGCGAGGTCGCAACACTTCTCCAAGGGGCAATCTCTGAACTACCTGGCGTCGCCAAAGTAGATATCGCCGGACCAGGTTTCATCAACATCACATTAGATCGCGCTAACCAGGCAGAGCTTGTGCGCACCATCCTCAATGGTGGAGAAAAGTATGGCTTTGGTGACTCGCTCAAAGGCGTCGCGGTAAACCTCGAATTTATTAGCGCCAATCCAACCGGCCCATTGCATCTCGGCCATACACGTTGGGCAGCTGTAGGTGATGCCTTGGGTCGAGTTCTCAAAGCAGCGGGTGCAAAAGTCACGCAAGAGTTTTACATCAACGATCGCGGTCGCCAGATGGATCTCTTCGGTCAATCAGTTCAAGCAGCAGCGCTCGGCAATCCAATTCCAGAAGATGGTTACCAAGGCGAATACATCAAAGATCTTGCAAAGATAGTTGTTGCAGAAAATCCTGGAATCACATCAAGTGAAGATTTCCGCGAAGCTGCTTACAAAGTACAGCTGGCAGAGCAACAAGCTGTTCTCGAAACTTTCCATACCAACTTTGATGTCTGGTTCTCAGAGCGCTCGCTCCATCAATCCGGTGCAGTCGATCACGGTATGGAGAAACTTCGCGAGCAGGGCCATGTCTTCGAGCAAGATGGCGCAGTTTGGCTTCGCACCACAGATTTCGGTGATGATAAAGATCGCGTATTGATTAAAGAGAATGGCGAACTCACATACTTCGCATCAGATACTGCTTATTACATCAATAAGCGCGAGCGTGGCTCTGATATCTGTATCTATATGTTGGGTGCAGATCACCATGGATATATCCATCGCCTTCGCGCTGTTGCTGCATGTGCTGGCGATAATCCTGATTACAACATTCATGTTCTAATCGGTCAGCTGGTAAAGATTATGGAAGGCGGCGAAGAGGTGAAGCTCTCAAAGCGCGCCGGAACAATTATTACCCTTGCAGAACTCGTTGAAAAAGTCGGCGTAGATGCAGCTCGTTACACGCTCATTCGCTATCCAGTAGATACACCTATGGTGATGGATATCGATATCTTGCGCAGTAACACCAATGAGAACCCGGTCTACTACGTGCAGTATGCACATGCACGTATCGCTGCCGTGCTTCGCAATGTGGCCGAACTTGGAATTCCTACCGGTCTCGATAACTTCGATCCCGCGCAACTGAGCCATGATCGCGAGAACCAATTGCTAGGAACTCTTGCCGAGTATCCACGTATTGTCGCCTCAGCGGCCGAACTTCGTGAACCACACCGCATTGCCCGTTATCTCGAAGAACTTGCCGGTGTGTATCACGGCTTCTATTCAGATTGCCGCGTGCTGCCACTCGGCGATGAGGCTATTGCACCTATCCACTCAGCTCGTGCAAATCTCTGTGCGGCAACGATGCAGGTTATTGCCAATGGCCTTGACCTACTTGGCGTCAGTGCACCGGAGCGTATGTAATGCCAAATCAATCTCAATCAGGAGCATCGATGTGGTCAAAGAACATATCTTTCATCAATGGTGAAGTCGCACTCTCTGGAATTCCAGCTTCGCAATTAGCAGCAGAATATGGAACGCCAACCTTCTTCCTCGATGAAGATGCTTTTCGCACACGAGCTGCTGCATGGCGCGACGGACTTAAGGCAGAGTTTGGCGATAAAGCTGGCCATGTTTTCTATGCTTCAAAGGCCTTTACCTGCACAGCTGTAGCTCATTGGATTTCAGAGCTTGGTATTGGAATTGATGTTGCAACCGGTGGCGAACTCGCCGCAGCTCTTGCTGGTGGTGTTGACCCATCACATATAGAGATGCATGGAAATAATAAATCACTCTCTGAGATTGACCGGGCGGTCTCAATCGGGGTCAATACGATTGTTATGGATTCTCTTTATGAGATCGATCGCGTAGCCGATGCCGCCCGTAAGCATGGCAAGCGCCAAGCTGTTCTCATCCGACTTACACCAGGAATCGAAGCACACACCCACGAATCTATTTCGACAGCTCATGAAGATGTGAAGTTTGGTTTTTCAATTGCATCAGGAGCTGCCTGGGCTGCCGTTGAGAAGATTGCAATTCTTCCCGAGCTCGAACTCCGCGGAGTTCATTGCCATATCGGTTCACAGATATTTGGAACCGAAGCATTTGAGGTTGCAGCAGATCGCCTCCTTGGTTTTATGGCCAAGTATCGCGATGCTTACGGAGCAGAACTTCCTGAATTAGATCTTGGCGGGGGATACGGAATTGCATATCTTCCCGATGAGATAACTGTCGAACCATCAGATGTGCTTCCTCCAATCGGCAAGGCAGTTCGTGAGGCCTGCGCAAAGTACTCACTCGCACTTCCATCAGTCTCAATCGAACCTGGTCGCAACATTGTTGGGCCAACGATGTTTACCCTCTATGAGGTCGGCACTGTTAAGGATGTCGTTATTGAAGATGGATCTCTTCGAAAGTACATCTCCGTCGATGGCGGAATGAGCGATAACGCTCGTACTGCGCTCTACGATGCCGAATACTTTGCAACCATTGCACAGCGCACCTCTTCGGCGCCTACCGCTCAATCTCGATTAGTGGGAAAGCATTGCGAGACCGGTGACATCATTATTCGAGATATCCAACTTCCATCCGATGTGATCCCAGGTGACCTCATCGCAACGCCAGCAACTGGCGCATATGGGCGCTCGATGGCGAGCAATTACAACCATGTGCCCCGCCCACCAGTTGTTGCAGTCATTGATGGAAAGGCACGTGTAATCGTGCGCCGCGAGACCGAGGCTGATTTGCTCGCTCTCGATGTAGCCAAGATGTGAAAGAATCACCCCATGAGTCGAGCAGATAAACCAGTACGCATAGGCATGCTCGGCTGTGGCGTTGTCGGCAGCGAAGTTGCCCGACTTCTCCTCGCAGATACCGATGAGCTCTCGACCAGAGCAGGGGTCAAGATTGAACTCGCTCGCATTGCGGTGCGAACACTCAAGGATTACCCGGGAATCAATCCAGCGCTATTTACAACGGATCCGTTCTCAATTGTTAATGACCCAGAAATCGATCTCATCGTCGAGGTCATGGGCGGTATCGAACCTGCCAATGAATTAGCGCATCTTGCGATCAAGAACCGTAAGTCAATTGTGACCGCGAACAAGGCGCTCTTGGCTAGCCATGGCGCCGAACTCTTTACCGCTGCCTATGCGCAAGGCGAAGATATCTATTACGAAGCATCTGTCGCTGGTGCGATCCCAATTATTCGCCCGCTCCGTGATTCATTGGTCGGTGACTTTGTCATCCGCGTTATGGGAATCGTTAACGGAACAACAAATTACATTCTTACAAAGATGCACGAAGATAACAAGGAATTCGCAGTTGCCCTAAAGGAGGCGCAAGAGCTTGGCTATGCAGAGGCTGATCCCACTGCAGATGTCGAAGGCTTTGATGCAGCTGCAAAGGCAGCAATTCTCTCGGGCCTCGCCTTCCACACACGTGTGACAGTTTCAGATGTTTACCGCGAAGGCATTTCTCAGATTACTTTGGAAGATGTGCAACTGGCTAAAGAGCTTGGTTACGTCATCAAGCTCCTTGCAATTGCAGAGTTGACTCCTAAGGATGAAATTTCGGTTCGAGTCCACCCAGTGATGCTCGAGAAAGCGCACCCACTTGCTTCAGTGCGCGATGCCTTTAACGCTGTCTTTGTTGAAGCAGAATCTGCTGGACCGTTGATGTTCTACGGCCGTGGCGCCGGTGGAGCACCAACTGCATCAGCAATCCTCGGAGACGTTCTCGCTGTCTCGCGCCACATCGCACATAACTCTGTTGGTCAGCGTGAAACAGATTATGCAGATCGCGATATCGCGCCGATCGAGACAACAAAGACCAAGTTCCTCATTCGCCTTGAAGTGCAAGATAAACCAGGTGTTTTAGCTGCAATTGCTCAGGTTTTTGCAACTCAAGGAGTTTCAATTCAAACGGTTGATCAAAATGGCCGTAATGCAGATGCAGAGCTCATCATCGTTACCCACCTTGCAACTGAAGGTGAACTCAAGGCGACCGTAGAAGCGTTGAAGAAGATGGATATTGTGAGCAAGATTTCTAGCGTGATCCGGGTAGAGGGAGCGAGTGCGTAATGGGATTGTTTAAGAAGAAAGAAGGCGCACATCAGTGGCTCGGAGTCATTGAGGAGTATCGCCATCGTCTACCGGTAAGCGCGAAGACTCCAATCGTTTCTCTTCGCGAAGGTGGCACTCCTCTTATCTACGCATGCAACCTCTCTGAGATGCTCGATAACGAAGTCTGGGTGAAGTTCGAAGGAATCAATCCAACTGGCTCTTTCAAAGATCGCGGCATGACAATGGCAATATCAAAGGCTGCCGAAGATGGTGCAAAGGCTGTTATCTGCGCATCTACCGGAAATACATCTGCATCAGCTGCAGCTTATGCAGTCAAAGCTGGCATGGTTCCAGCGGTTCTTATTCCTGAGGGCAAGATTGCAATGGGAAAGCTTGCGCAAGCAGTTGCCCACGGTGCAACACTTCTTCAAGTGCAGGGAAACTTTGATGACTGCTTAGTTCTCGCTCGCGAACTTTCTGAGAAGTACCCTGTATCTCTCGTTAACTCAGTTAACCCATATCGCATTGAGGGCCAGAAGACAGCAGCATTTGAAGTTGTCGATCTGCTCGGTGATGCTCCCGATATTCACACACTTCCAGTAGGCAATGCTGGAAATATCACTGCATATTGGAAGGGCTATAACGAATACTTCAACGATGGCCTCTCTAAGAGAAAACCAGCGATGTGGGGATTCCAAGCTGCAGGTTCAGCGCCACTAGTACTTGGTCACCCCGTTGATAATCCAGAAACTATCGCCACTGCAATCCGCATTGGAAAGCCTGCTTCCTGGAACCAAGCTATTGCAGCCCGTGATGAATCAGCTGGCTTAATTGATTCAGTGACTGATGAAGAGATCTTGGCCGCTTATCGCATTCTCTCTTCACAAGAGGGCATCTTCTGTGAGCCTTCATCGGCTGCCGGACTTGCTGGGCTAATCAAATATAAGGCCGCCGGAAAGCTTCCACGCGGCAAGAAGATTGTTATTACATGTACCGGAAATGGTTTGAAGGATATTCCTTGGGCACTTGAAGGCGCTAAGGATCCAGTAAGCGTGCCAGTCAACGCAGATATTGCAGCCGATGCACTTGGGCTGAAGAAGGCTTAATTGATGAGCAAGCCAACCTTTAAGGCGAAGCCTATGCAGGTGCAGGTTCCTGCCTCTTCGGCCAACCTTGGTCCTGGCTTTGATGCATTTGGTCTAGCCCTTGGCATGCATGATCGCTATGTTGCACAGGTTCTCGATGATGCAATTCTCGATATCGATGTCACAGGTGAAGGTGCAGGTGAAGTTCCTCTGACTGATAAGAACTTACTTGTGAAGGCGATGTATAAAGGTTTCGACTTCCTTGGTGGGCGACCAAAAGGTCTCGCAATTCGTGCGCTGAATGTAAATCCTCACGGCCGTGGCTTGGGATCATCTGCCAGTGCAATCATCGGTGGTCTAGTTCTCGCTCGTGCCCTCGTTCTCAATGGCGAAGACCATATGAACGATATTCAATTACTTTCTTTGGCCACAGATATGGAAGGCCATCCAGATAACGTATCTGCTGCGCTCTTTGGCGGCGCAACAATTTCTTGGTTTGAAGTTGAGAAGCACAAATCATCTGCTCATTGTGTTCACCTCAATGTTGATCCACGGATCCAGGCGATGGCATACATTCCTGCGAAGGCACTTGCTACATCGAAGGCGCGAAAGATGCTTCCTGATGCGATTCCGTTTGCGGATGCAGTTCGCAATACAACCAATGCTGCGCTCATGAGCCATGCGCTGACAACTCGCCCAGATTTACTTTTAGCTGCGACCGAAGATTTCTTGCACCAGTCCTACCGTGCAGAGGCGATGCCTGATTCTTTTGCCTTGGTACAGAAGCTTCGCGCAGCCGGTATTGCTGCATTTATTTCAGGTGCTGGGCCAACTGTCCTGGCTCTCCATACCGCCGATCAGCGCGAGGTAGAAGAGCTGAAGCTAGCTGCAGGTAAGGACTTTGTAGCTACCCCACTTGAAATTGCCTCTCGCGGAGCCACCCTGCTATAGTTTCGGACATCAGCAGCGCCGGTTTCAATGAGGCGAATACGTTGATGAAAATCTCAGTAATTTAGTAAAAACCCAAGTTCCAAGCAATCTCGAGAAAAGAAATCAATGACAACAACAGAACTCGCTGCAATGACACTTCCGAAACTCAAGGAAGTAGCCTCCCAGCTCGGTATCGAAGGCGCAGCAAAGCTCAAGAAGGATGCACTTGTCTCTGCAATTGGAGATCTACAAGCAGCAAACCGTGAGGCAGCCAAGGCTGAGCGCGAAGCTCGTCGTGAAGCTCGCAATGCAAAGCGCAACAATAAGAAGTCTGATGACTCTGAAGGTTCAGAGGAAGACTCAAACAATAATTCTCGTAACTCAAATGACGATGAAGACGATAACTCATCCGATAACCGCAACGACCGTGGCGATCGCAACGATCGCAACGACCGTAACCGCAATCGTCGTGACCGCAATGGTCGCAATCGCGATCGCAGTGGCCGTGACCGCAATGGTCGCGAAGAGCGCGAACCAGTCATCGGTGAAGATGATGTTCTCGTACCAGTCGGCGGCCTTGTAGATATCCTCGATAACTACTCATTTATTCGCACAGCTGGCTACCTTCCAGGACCCAACGATGTCTACGTCTCACAGGGCCAAGTACGCAAGTACGGTCTACGTAAGGGTGATGTTGTCACAGGCCAGGTTCGCCAGGCACGCGAAGGTGAGCAGAAGCAGAAGTACAACCCACTTATTGCCCTTGAAACGGTCAATGGCGTTCCCGTCGAAGAGGCAAAGGCGCGCGTTGAATTTGGAAAGCTCACACCTTTATATCCACAAGAGCGTCTTCGCCTTGAGACTGAGCCAAACATTCTTACAACTCGAGTAATCGATTTGATTGCACCAATTGGTAAGGGACAGCGCGGTCTTATCGTGGCTCCTCCTAAAGCTGGTAAGACAATGGTCTTGCAGGCAATTGCTAATGCAATCACCGTTAACAACCCAGAGGTTCACCTCATGGTTGTTCTTGTTGATGAGCGTCCAGAAGAAGTTACAGATATGACTCGCTCTGTTAAGGGTGAAGTAATTGCTTCAACATTCGATCGCCCAGCAGAAGATCACACAATGATTGCAGAGCTTGCAATCGAGCGCGCAAAGCGTCTCGTTGAGCTTGGCCACGATGTTGTTGTTCTCCTTGACTCAATTACACGTCTCGGACGCGCATATAACATCGCAGCACCAGCATCAGGTCGTATCTTGTCTGGTGGTGTTGATTCAGCAGCTCTCTATCCACCAAAGAAGTTCTTCGGTGCAGCTCGTAATATTGAAGATGGCGGATCACTTACCATTCTTGCAACAGCCCTTATCGAAACTGGATCACGTATGGATGAAGTGATCTTCGAAGAGTTCAAGGGCACCGGAAATATGGAGCTCATCCTTGACCGTCGTCTTGCAGATAAGCGCATCTTCCCAGCGGTAAACGTTGTTTCATCATCTACTCGTAAGGAAGAAATCCTTATGGGATCCGAGGAACTCAACATCGTCTGGAAGCTTCGCCGCGTTCTTCACGCGCTCGAACCACAGGCAGCTCTCGAGCTATTGCTTGAGAAGATGAAGGGCACCAAGTCCAACGTTGAATTCTTGATGCAGATTCAGAAGACAACGGGTGGTTCTGATAACTAACCATTAACAATTAATTAAGAGCCCTCACAGAAATCAACTCTGTGGGGGCTCTTTTCTGCCGATTTTTCACACCTGCCTCGTGCAAGCATCACAGAGCTTCCACAAGGTCACGGTGCAATCTTCGTTCTAGGCAGCCGAGTTATCCGGACTCGGCGCCGACAAATTTAGGAGATCACCATGAAGGCCAATTTCACTAACTCTCGCAATGTAGCGCTACTGGTTGCTGCTGGCTTACTTGCAGGAACAGGTACCGCAGTTGCTGCTGATGTTCCAGCACCTACCGCCTCACCAACAGCGACCGCTAAGCCACTTACTGATTATCAGAAGGCTAAGGCTGCATATAGCGCCGCAGTTGATGCATACATTGCAAACCGCAAAGCATCACAAGAGCAGTACAAAACTGCACGTGACGCATTTGGCGTTGCAAAGAAAGCCTATAGCGATGCACGTAAACCAATCCTTGCAACCTTTAAGGCAGAGCTCGCAGCCGCTAAGACAGTTCGCGAGGCAGCTATCGCTGCAGCAACAACTGAAGAGGCAAAGCTTGCAGCCAACACTGCACATAAGTCAGCGGTAGCCGCGGCAACTTCAAAGCGCGATGCTGCGATTGCAGCTCTCGGAGCAGCTCCAGTTGAGCCAGCAAAGCCAACTGCAGGAACTCGACCAACTCCTCCAGCAAAGCCAACAAAGGCGCCAAAGGCTTCATAACCTTTACTTCCCCTCACTCAACCGCAGATTCCCGCGTGGATTTTGCGGTTGAGTGCTTTTGGGAGAGAATTACCGCCTACCGAGTAAGCCCCTTCTGGTTCACCGTAGCCTTCGAGCAATCGATAGCCGGACCCAGACAGATAAAAAGGAATCACTATGAAGCCAGAGATCCACCCAGAGTACAAAGAGACCCAGGTAACTTGTGGTTGCGGCGAGAAGTTTGTAACTCGTTCAACAGTGCCTAGCGGATCTATCTACGTTGAAGTTTGCTCTGTATGCCACCCGTTCTACACAGGTAAGCAGCGCATCCTCGATACCGGTGGACGCGTCGCGAAGTTCGAAGAGCGTTTCGGTAAGAAGTAGCTTTCTAAAAAGACCGCCAACGCAGCTCGTTTATTCGAGCTGCGGGCGGTCTTTTTATTTCCCATTTATATTTTAGTAAGTAAGAGAGATTGCAAAGGAGAAGTCAGATGGCCGATGATCGTTTTGCATCCGCACATGAAATGGTGCGCGAGTATCAAGTGCTCGAAGAGCAGATGGCCGATCCTTCAATCCACGAAGATCAAAATAACGCACGCAAGTTAGGTCGCCGGTACGCGCAGCTTGGCCCAGTCGTCGCCGGGTTCAACGCCTGGAAGAGCGCCAACGATGATCTCGCTGCTGCGCGAGAGATGGCGGCAGAAGATCCAGAGTTTGCCGCAGAGATTCCAGCGATGGAGGCAACAGTTGCTGCAGCTGCAGAGAAGTTAGAAGAGCTCTTATTGCCACGCGATCCCAATGATGATCGCGATGTCATCATGGAGGTTAAGGCTGGAGCAGGTGGAGATGAATCCGCACTCTTTGCCGGTGACTTAGTTCGTATGTATCAGCGCTATGCAGAGAAGCACAATTGGAAAGTCGAGATCATCGACCTTACCGATGCAGATCTCGGTGGCTATAAAGATATTTCAATGGCGATTAAATCTAAGGGCGCTCCGCAGCCAGGAGAATCACCATATGCACGTTTGAAATTTGAAGGTGGCGTGCACCGTGTGCAGCGCGTTCCTGAGACAGAGAGCCAGGGTCGTATCCACACCTCAGCTGCTGGCGTATTGATTCTGCCAGAGGCGGAAGAAGTCGATGTCGAGCTCAATATGAACGATGTCCGCGTCGATGTTTATCGCTCATCAGGTCCTGGTGGTCAATCTGTTAACACGACTGACTCTGCAGTGAGATTGACCCACGCTCCAACTGGAATCGTTGTCTCTTGTCAGAACGAGAAGTCACAGTTGCAGAATAAGGAATCCGCGCTTCGTATTTTGCGTGCCCGTCTTCTTGCCCATGCGCAAGAGCAGGCAGATGCAGCAGCTGCCGCAGAGCGCAAGAGCCAGGTTCGCACAGTAGATCGCTCAGAGCGCATCCGTACCTATAACTTCCCAGAGAATCGCCTCAGCGACCACCGCGTTAATTACAAATCCAATAACTTGGATGCTGTTCTCAATGGTGAACTCGATGATGTAATTCAAGCTCTCCTCGATGCCGATAAGGCAGCAAAGCTCTCAGCAACGAGCTAATTGCTCAGGAGCGCAACGCATTATGGAGCTAACCTTTAAGGAATTTCTGCGCAGTGGTAAGGAACAACTAAGCGCAGCTGGTTACCCTGAAGTTGATGCTGAGCACTTGCTGGCTCATGTCCTCGGTATTTCGCGCATGGATCTTCATAATCCAGTGACAGTTGAAAATGCCATCGTCGCGATTGGCGATACAACTATCATTGAAGAAACTTTCTGGAAGTTACTCGATCGCAGATGCGCCCATGAACCGCTTCAATATCTCACCGGCGTTGCTTATTTCAGATACCTAGAGCTTCAAGTTGGTCCTGGTGTTCTCGTGCCACGCCCTGAGAGCGAGCTTCTCGTTGAAGCAGTCTTGAAGAACATTGCAGGGCGCGAAGGAGCTGTCAGCGTAATTGATCTTGGCGCAGGCTCTGGCGCACTCACCCTCGCAATCGCGACAGAGGCGCCACAGACTCATCTCATCGCAGTAGAGAAGGATCCCGCTGCAGTTGAGTGGCTACGCAAAAATGTCTCGCGCATCGATGAGACTGTTCGAATCATTGAAACTGATGTTGAAGACGCACTCGATGGCGTGAAGTGTGATGTTGTCATTGCAAATCCTCCTTACATTCCTGATGGCCAAGAGTTGCCGAAGGATGTTGCCGATCACGAGCCAGCTATTGCTCTCTTCGGCGGAGGAGATGGGATGGAGATTCCTCGGAGATTTATCAACGCTGCCGCGCGTTTGCTCAAGAGCGGTGGCTTCTTTGCGATTGAACATCACGAGAGTCAGCCAATCGATATTGCAGCAGCGATGCTCAAAGATTTTGATGAGATAGAGCTCCATAACGATCTCGTTGGGCGCCCTCGATTTACTACCGGAATCCGGAGATAATGAAGCCATGGAGAGAATCAATCTTCTTGAAGGAGATCTCAAGGATCACGTTGCACTAGGTGCCAAGGGAATTCGCGATGGTTACATCATCTGCGCACCGCTTGAGCATGGATATGTATTCCTTGCCGATGCTTTCTCGGAATTCGCAGTGCGCGCAATGCATGTCTTACGTGGTGATGCCCTCGGTGTCTCTGCACAAGTTCTGATTCATTCGGGGGAGACCATTACAGGTCTGGCAAGAGATGTCACTCCTGATGCACGCGCCCTCATGGATGCTTTCTGGCCAGGGCTCATCTCCTTTAACTTACGTCCCAATATGGGACTTCGCTGGAACCTTGGTGACAATCAATCTCTCGACCGCTTTAGCGTTCGCGTTCCTAGCTCACCATTTATTTCAGCGCTTTTGAAAGAGACTGGTCCGCTGGCAAGTGCAAGTGCTGCGCGTGTAGGGCAGAAGCCGGCGCGAGATACAGATCGCATCTTCGTTCTCGAATCAGATCTTGCTGTGATGTTTGAGGCGGGAGAACTCCCTGAAGGCCCAGCGACAACAATTATCGAATCTGATTCAACTGGAATGACCATTATTCGAGAAGGCGCCATCTCCCGTGAGCAGCTAGCGGCGGTTGTGCCTGCACTTTCTCCAGAGCAGCCAATAGAGTAAGCCCATGTCCAATACTTCCGGTTCAACGTTCTATGGTCCAGATTTCGAACTCTTGACCCAACAAGATCCTGCAATTGCTGCAGTGCTTCTCTCAGAGCTCAAGCGCCAGCAGACTAATTTGCAGCTGATCGCATCAGAGAACTTCACATCACGCGCTGTATTGGCAACGCTTGGTTCGACTCTTTCCAACAAGTATGCCGAGGGCTACCCAGGCAAGCGCTACTACGGTGGTTGCGAAGAGGTAGATGTTGCTGAAAATATCGCGATCGATCGCGCAAAGAGCCTCTTCGGTGCAGAGCATGCAAATGTGCAGCCACACTCTGGAGCAAGTGCAAATATCGCGGTCTATCAAGCTTTCACCAAGCCAGGAGATACCGTCCTTGCGATGTCGTTGCCACATGGTGGCCACCTCACCCACGGATCTAAGGTCAACTTCTCAGGCAAGTGGTTCAACATCGTCTCTTACGGTGTTCGCCAAGATAACGAGCTCATTGATTATGATGAGCTTCGCGATCTAGCAATTGCTAATAAGCCAAAGATGATCTGTTCTGGCGCAACTGCTTATCCATCACTTATTGATTTTGAGAAGGTTCGCGCGATCTGTGACGAGGTCGGAGCAATTATGTGGGTCGATGCTGCCCACTTCATCGGTCTTGTTGCGGGTAAGGCGATTCCTTCACCTGTTCCATATGCCGACGTTGTCTCCTTTACAACTCATAAAGTTCTTCGCGGTCCTCGCGGCGGCATGATCTTGTCTAAGGCAGAGCACGCAGCAGCGATTGATAAGGCGGTATTCCCAGGTATGCAGGGCGGGCCAATCATGTCTGCCGTTGCTGGCAAGGC
>JBDLWK010000012.1:0-16356 GCA_039804335.1 Actinomycetota bacterium | reverse complement strand
GTAGCGGGGGCAGGATTTGAACCTACGACCTCTGGGTTATGAGCCCAGCGAGCTACCGAGCTGCTCCACCCCGCGTCGGTAAGCGCAATTCTATGTGAACTGCGCTTACATCACCAAATCGAGAGCTACTTCGCCTTTGATTGCGCAGCAATCGCTGCAGCAATCGCTGACTTCAAACGATCTTGTGCTCGGCCATATGCAACCCAGTCACCCTTTGCAAGAGCTGCCTGACCATCTGCAATTGCTTGCTTTGCGCTGGCAAGTGCTGATGCGAGGTTTGACTTGGAATCAGTTGCGCTCGGAGTTGTTGAACCCGCTCCTGCAGATGTTCCTGAGTTGCCACCAAATACCTGATCGAGAGCTCCCTTAAGTGAGCTATCGAATCCGATCTGATCACCGAAGGAGACAAGCACCTTCTGCAATAGTGGATATGCCGCAGAGTTAGATGTTGCACGAACATACACCGGCTGGACATAGAGCAATCCACCGCCGACAGGAAGTGTCAACAAGTTACCAAGCACTACATCTGAACCACCCTGACGTAAGAGTGAGAGAGTGTTTGCAACTTCTGGCTTTGCTTCGAAGTTAGATGCAATCTGCGATGGACCTGAGATTGCAGTACTGCGAGGAAGCTGGAGCACCGTCATCTTTCCGAAGTCAGGTCCTGGCTTTGAGTTAACAACTGCAAATGCAGTGAGGTTCTCACGAACACCACGTGGAACGAATGGAGTTGTTAATGAGAATGCTGGCTCTTTCTGATTTGGGAGCTTCAAGGTGAGGTAGTAAGGAGGCTGTACGCCAGCGTTTCCACCGAATGTTGAAGGATCGCTAGGTACGCGCCAGAAATCCTGACCACCGTAGAAGGATGCTGCATCCTTGACGTGATATGAAGACAAGATGTCACGCTGGACACGGAAGAGATCTTCTGGATAGCGAAGGTGCTCATTGAGATCCTTCGAAATCGCTGACTTTGGCTTCACTGTCTTTGGGAAGGCCTTCATCCAGCTCTTGAGAACTGGATCCTTCTCATCCCACTGGTAGAGCGTCACTGTGCCGTTATAGGCGTCAACAGTCGCTTTTACAGAGTTTCGGATATAGCTGACCTTCTGATTCTGCTGAGCAGTAATTGAATTTGAGTTAGCAGTCAGAGCATCCTGTGTTGCTGAAGAGAGTGATGTTCCCTGCGCATATGGGTAACCACTTGAAGTGGTGTAGCCATCAATGATCCAAGTGATCTTTCCATCTACAACTGCTGGATATGGATCTCCATCAAGGGTCAACCATGGAGCAACCTTTGCAACGCGATCACGAGGATTACGTTCGAAGAGAATCTTTGAATCCTTATTAATCAAACTTGAGAGGAGAATTCTCTGCTCGCCATATTTGATTGCAAAGAGCAACTTGTTAAGGACGCCACCAACTGGGACGCCGCCTGTACCTGTATAGGTAACGTTCTTCTGTCCACTAGCTGAGCTGTCATCTGGATAGTCGAACTCGACTGGCTCGCTATCTTTTGAACCACCGATGATTGAGTACTCAGGTGAGTTCTCGCCGAAGTAAACACGTGGCTCGAAATCGCCAAGGCCCTTCGTTGGTGGAAGATCGCCAACGATAAAGTTTGGCTTTCCATCAGCATCTACTGCATTTCCATACGCTGCAACAAAGCCGAAGCCGTGGGTATAGACAAGGTGGTCGTTAATCCAATTTCGACTTGGATTGCCATCGATATTGAGTTCGCGGACTGCAACAACTGCATCACGAGTAACGCCATTGACGGTGTAGCGATCAACATCGAGTGTCTCGGTGAAGCCGTAGTAAGGCTTAATCTGCTGGAGCTGACGGAATGTCGCCGAAAGAACTGCTGGATCCATCAAGCGGATATTGCTAATAGTCGCGGCATCGCCAGCGAGCTGACCGGCATTTGGTGCAACTACAGCGTTGTACTCCTGCACATCTACATCGGTCAGGCCATAGGCTGCGCGAGTAGCATCGATATTTCGCTGAATATAAGGGGCTTCCTTCGATGATTCAGATGGCTTGACCTGGAATTGCTGAATGGCACCTGGGTAGATACCAGCAATAAGAACAGAAGAGACAACCATCAAGGCAGTACCTGCCGCTGGCAAGAGCCATGAACGGCGAACGATATTTGCGAAGAAGAGAAGTGCGCAGACAACTGCAATTCCAGCGAGAATAGATTTTGCTGGAAGAGTTGCATTGACATCTGTGTAGGTTGCACCTGTGATCAACTTGTTCTCTTTGAGAGCAAGTGCAAAGCGGTCGAACCAATATGCAACAGCCTTCATTAAGACAATAAGACCGAGCAGAATTGAAAGCTGAACACGCGCTGCGACAGTTGTGCGATCACCCTGGCCGACAGTGCGGATTCCGCCATACATATAGTGAACGAATGCAGATGCGAGGGCTGCGAGAACGAGCACAGAGATTGCCCAAGAGATCATCGCCTGATAAAGCGGCAACTTAAATGCGAAGAATGAGATATCGAGGTTGAACTGTGGATCCTTTACGCCAAATGATGTGGAGTTCTTAAAGAGAAGCCACTCACGCCAGTAGAGAGATCCGGAAGTTCCGGCAAAGTAGGTGATTGCGAGGAAGAGTCCGAGAAATACGAGACGGAGAATTGGCTCGATCTGAGCGCGAATACGCTCGACACCGTTGAGTTCGATAGAAGTTGGAACATAGAACGGACGGCGCTTGTATGCGAGAAAGATATTGAGTGAGATCACGATTGAAGTGATCAATCCCGTGATGAGAAAGAGTTGAACCTTTGTTGAGAGGATTGTGCTCCAGACAGAGGTGAAGTCGACTGATTTGAACCAGAGCCAATCAATATAGAAGCCGCTCAAAGAGGCGAAGAGCGCTCCGAGGGCAACCAGGATTCCTGCTGTGATGGCGAGGGGTGTGCGATTTCTATTCATGCTCCTACGCTAGCGCAACCACGAATTCCTGCAGAATTTAACTCCTCTCCCTTGGTTTTTTCGCCCGAAATTGGCCCCTTGAGGTACTGAATAGCCTGGTCGATCTTCTCAACGGCGATTACCTGTATCCCCTCGACCTTCCCAGGGAGTTCGCTGCAATTTTGAGTCGAGATAAAGATGATGCTGGCACCAGCACGCTTTGCTCCGATGATCTTTTCGGTTACGCCACCGATAGGGCCGACCGTTCCATCAATATCAATTGTTCCAGTTCCGGCAATGTTGCGGCCTTGCAGGAGGTCTTCTCTAGTCAAGAGATCGACTAAGCCGAGAGTAAAGATTAATCCGCCGCTTGGCCCTCCGGTATTTTTCAATGAGACCTTTACTGATGAATCTTTGACTGCGCCAAGATTGGTTCCACCGAAGTTACGTGAGATTGCACCTTTCGCTGCAGACAGTGCCACATTCTGTGATTTCACCATCTCTTTCTTGCCAGTCTTAATCTCTGCATCATCTGTCGCGCCATCTTGATACATCACAGAGCGGGGCATCGCGACGCAATCGCCCCAAGCCCAACAACCAAGAATCTCTGCACCAAATACATAGCTCTCGGGATTTGTGATGTAAATGGTCAATAAGTTGAGCTGACCTTTAACTGGGTAAACATCCACACCTTCGCTCTCTTGCAGCGTCAGCACCTTAGGAAAGAGCTCAGTTGCAGGCCCAGGGGTCACAAGGACGAAATTCATGGGAGCAAAGAGAGCAATGAGAAGCAGTACTGGAAGAAAGAATCTGATGAAGAGCGGTAGTCGCGAGAAGCGAAGATCTCTATTTCGAAGAATCATCGTTGCGGAATGAATTCTGAAAGCGCTCGAATTGGTTTACAGAGCGAGCGGTGCCTTTTTCAAATTTTCTCTTAAATTGCGAGACCCAGAGAACGTAGCCAATAGCGCCCAAAACCCCTGCTAGCGGAACCAGCCACCAGATGAGGGCGGAAAAAGCTGAGGAAGCCGCCATCGGGGCTGCGCTCGCGAGTATGAGGTGCATGGAAATAGAGTAGTGCCCTCGGGAAGAAAGCGCCGGTTATCGGTGTTCTACTCGGTAAGAGAATAAGAGCGGCACTAGCGAATTCGAGGTTGAGCCATGGCGCCATTTGGATTTACACCAGATGAAGGTGATGATGCCGAACGCGCAGATCGTGAGAATCGCGAAAATCTAGAAGCGATGATGCGACAGATGCAAGAGCAGATTCAACAGCAATTTAAAGAGCTCGGCATCAATCCCGGCGCAGGTTTTCCACTTGGAGGAAATCCATTTGCAGCTTTAGGTTCGATCTTTGGCGGCGCACAAGAAGCACTTCCACTCGCCCCGGTGCGAGATACCGGAAAGAAGTTTGTTTCAACTGCAGGTTCACAACCGCTTGGCACCAACGATGTCACTGCCGTCAATAACGCATGTGAGATTGCAGATATCTGGCTAAATGAAGCGACAGATTTTCCAGCTAACTCATCGACATCAACACGTGCAATCAGTCGCCTTGATTGGATTGATGAGACTCTTCCTGGTTGGCAGGCAACAATGGAGCCACTTGCAACTGGCTTGAGTAGCGCAATCTCGCGTCTGCTTGATGAGGCGATTGCATCATCTTCAAATGAATTCGGCGAGGGCGAGGGCGGCCCGATGGGCGCTGCGCCAATAGGTGCAATCGCCGGTCTTTTACGCTCATTTATCGGCTCCATGATTGCAACACAGCTAGGCCAAGCAATTGGTGGCATCGCAACAACTGCAACCGGCGCCCATGATGCTGGATTACCTATTCTCGAACCTGCTCGCCCACTATTAATCCCAGAAAACATTGAGGCATGGGGTGCAGATACCGATATTCCAAAGACAGAGATCTACTTATTCCATGCCCTCCGCGAAGGCGCTGTAGCGCGTTTATTTGAACATAATCCTTGGATAGTTTCATATATACGAAGTGCAATTGTTGAATATGGCGCTGGAATTCAAATCGATCTTGATGCGATTCAACGACAAGCAGAAGAAGCGATGCAAGGCGCGCAAGATATGCAGGATGTGGGTGAACAATCATTTACATTCGCACTTGATGCCGGAATCTTCACACCAGAAGAGAGCGCATCACAACGACAAGCGCTTTCAAAATTAGAGACAGTCCTTGCACTCGTTGATGGTTGGGCAGATGAAGTTGCAACGGTCGCAGCTGGAGATCGCATTCCATCAATCACCGCACTTCGTGAATTACATCGTCGTACCCGTGCAACAAATGCACCATCGCAATTACTATTTAAGACGATGTTAGGTCTTGAGGTCTCACCAAAACTCAGTCGAGAAGCGAGCGCCTTCTGGTCGCGAATCCGTGAATTGAAGGGAACTTCAGCTCGTGATCAGATCTGGAGTGGGATTCTTCCCAACGCTACTGAATTACTAGCGCCCGATCTCTTCCTCGCATCAACTGAGATCCCAGATGACCTCTCAGGTTTGATGTAGGGAACCCCAACTCATTTAGAAAAAATCCTTAGGGAAAAGCGAAGTCCCCGGGGCCACATTTCACAATCAGCCTTCCCCTTGCTGATGGTGAACGGTTATCCGAGGACTTCGTATGCGCAAAGTACGCAGAAAAGGTCGGGTGTGCAAATAGTAAAAGTGGGTTTCGCACCTACAATTCCTCAATGACAGGTCGAGAGATTGAAGAGGGTCAGGCTCCCACCCTTCCCGGAATCACCGAGGGTGAAATCCTCGTAATCAGGTCGACCCGTCGAAAGAAATCAGCCTCTGCCTATCGCCAAGGTGGTCGCATCGTGATCTCCCTGCCAGCTCGGATGAGTAAGGCTGAGGAGGCCCAGGTTGTCCCAGAGCTGATCGCCATTATCCGTGGCCGGGAAGAGGCGAAGACGCCTACCGTTGAGGTGCTAGCCGCCCGTATCGATGCCCTTTTAAGCGAGCTCGCCCCTGAGATCACCGCCCGCCCAGCAAGCGTGGCCTGGCGCCCTATGCGTGAGCGTTGGGGCTCCTGTACCAGCGTCGACCGTACTATCCGTATCTCTGACCGCCTCAAGCTCGCTCCTGACTACGCCCTCGACTATGTCCTCTTCCATGAAGCGATCCACCTCCAATGGGGCGACCATGGCCCTGAATTCACCGATACCTTGGCCCGATTTGAGGACTCTGAGCTCGCCAGCGCCTATCTCGATGGCTGGGAGGCGGCTGAACGGGCGATGCTTGACCCCGTCGAGCTGAAGAAGCTCGGCGCGAAGGGCTAGTCGAGCTGAAGAAGCTCGGCGCGAAGGGCTAGTCGAGCTGAAGAAGCTCGGCGCGAAGGGCTAGTCGAGCTGAAGAAGCTGCCCCAACACCCCTAAATATTGCCCACAAATATCCGCTCGCCTACGCGTATTTGAGCGTGGGGCGGAGTATCGTTTTAACCAATACGCGTAGCCGCCAAACACGGATACGCCGATTGGAGGCAATCATGACAGAGGTAGAGACATATAAGGGTGACGCTTACTGCGTTAAGTGCAAGGAGAAGCGTGACTTCGAGGGAACTGTAAAGGTCTCTGACTCAGGTCGCCGCATGGCACAGGGCATCTGCCCAGTCTGCGGAACCAAGGTCAACCGTATCCTTGGCAAGGCTCAGTAATTTCGTTACAAAAGTAGAGAACCCCTCGCATTCGTGCGGGGGGTTTTTCTTTTCTACCCAACGTTCTCAATTAGATCTACCTTCCACAGCGCGTCAACAACGCACGGCTAGAGCGCTAGTAGTCAGAGCAATCATCGCCTATGGCCATCACAGATCTCTCTCATCTTCCCGAATACACACTGCTTCGCGGCTCCGCACTGATGAATAATCGCCGCAGGCCTTCGCAATATCTCCTCGGAACAACGCAACATGTTGTCGCCGTCACATCTGCATTTGAGCGAAGTGCGCTCATCCAAATTGGCGAAGGTCTTAATCCATTGCATCAGGTGCAATCTCATCATCGTGATGAGCTCAATTACTTTCTCCAGAATTTAGCGGCGCGGGGATTTCTCAATCGTAACCGCGCCCAGTTGAGGGCTCCTAAGCGATTCTTAGATGAGATTGAAGATCGCGACCTTGCCGCAAAAGATTTTCAACTTCGCGTTAATCCCGAGCTTGCCCAATCCGAGTGGATTGATAGCGCAAGCGATGGTGGAACATCTACCGTCGCTGCGCGCTCGCTCTACCCTGTCATCCTTTCAGGACGTTCAAGAGTGATCACTCTTCTTTATTCACTCTTACTCGCCAGTGGTGTAACGCGAGTTCGTTTCTCAGATCGTCATCATCGTCCAACAATCGAGAGCTGTGACCTTGGATTTGGCGCTATCTCACACCAACAACTCGGCCTCGATTATTACGAGCAATCTGAAGCAGCCCGCAGATCTCTATCTCTCTTTCCGATTGATGCCTCATCGCGACATGATCTCGACACTGATCGCCCCGTTGCACTGATCCACTATGGCGATTGCGATCCGGTGGATTTGGTGGAATGGTCGAATCTGCGGATGCCTCATTTAGTGATTCATCAGCCGATTGGAGACGAGGTAGTCGTTGGGCCGATGGTGATTCCGGGAGAAACTCCTTGTATCCGCTGTTTATCGCTCTATGAAATAGATAACTTTGGCTATACCCGCTTAGAGCGGATAGATCTCAATGGTGCACTTGAGCTTCCTGTAGTTACGGCTCATTACATCGCCGCTCTCGCAGCATCGCAGATTCTTAACTTTATCGATCAGATTAACTCAACATCAGAGAGCGCCGTCGCTAGAAATACTGGAATCGGTGAAGTCTCCTACATCAGCTTTCAACGTTTGACCGAACCGCAGGTGGTGGCGATTGCTCGCCATCCACTCTGCGGTTGTGATCGCTAAAGTGTGCTGAGCTTTTCTATGACTTCTTTTGCAGATGGATTTGTCATCGCGCTGCCATCTGAAAAGACGAGCGTCGGAACAGTTCGGTTTCCACCATTAACTTTCTCGACGATCTCTGCAGTTCCTGGAACCTCTTCAATGTTGATCTCGTCGTAAGTAACACCAAGATCAGCAAGTTGAGATTTCAACCGCTTGCAGTATCCACACCAGCTGGTCGAATACATTACAAAGGACATACTTAGTTATTTCTCACATATTCAGCTGCATGAGGAAAACCATTGGCCTCAAGCTTCTCTGCCAAATCTTTCTTCACTGCCTGAACGACCTTATGTGTTCCGTTGCAGTTCTTCTCTTCATCTGTGGTGTATCCGCATTGGCAAGCGCCCATGTCATCTCTCTCTTCACTCAAGTGGTGGCGGAAGCGTATAAGAGTGAGAAAGGAGATGTCGGATGAGACCCCCGTTTATGCAGCTATTACCTGGCGTGGTGGTCGACCAGGACGGCGCTTACGCTCAATGACTGCGCCATCTTCAACCAACTGGCCGCCCCAGACCCCACATGGCTCACTGCGATCAAGTGCACCTTCAAGACAGGCCTGCTTCATCGGACAGCTTCCACAGAGGGACTTTGCAAGTGAAATCTCAAGATCAGAGTCGGCGAAGAAGAGATCAGGATCTGCCTTATGGCAGGGCAAGGTAAAGGCCATGGCATCATCGGATGTATATGTGACATCGCCTAAGCCAATGTATTGATCTGCCCAACCTGCTACCTGTAGTTCGCTGTAGAGAACGGTCATCGTCTCCACCTGCCTTTCTTCTCCTGAGTGCTTTCTCGTCTTGGATTTCTCTAATAGATGTGAAAATAGCTTCTTTTCTGTAAAAAAAATGGCCCCTTTAAATCCTGAGTGGATTTAAGAGGCCCGTTTGGGTTGCTATCGGTTAGCCGATATTTGCTCCCGTGGCCTCTTCCACTGCATAAAAGTTGGCGTAAAACGCTGACTTTGTAGCTGTGGGCCAATTGCGCTTATGAGTGCGCGCAGTATTGGTTGAGGTTGTGTGAGCATGTGAAAGTGCAGCAACGTTTGTTGCTGTGAGAACGATGTTGATTGACATCATCTCTTCCTTTCACTTATGCCTTCACTGATCTGTGAAGAGGTGTAAGAGTAAAGGATGGCTCTTGTTACTTGCAAGGTAATTAAATGCATCAAGCCAGTCAGGGGTGATATAGCCCTTAGATGAGCGTGGATTCAGCGAGGAAACGTGAAGGTGTTGCCCGATAAGTAATGTGGAGATCGGCCTTTGCTCGGGTCATTCCAACATAGAACAAGCGGCGCTCCTCAGCGATGACAGCATCGGTAAGTGTGGTTCCTGCGCTGGTGAGGGGCAGGATGCCTTCAGAAGCCCCGATGAGATAGACGCGCTCCCACTCGAGACCCTTTGCAGCGTGAAGGGTAGCCAAGGTAACAACTGGCATAGTCGGTGGATTGTTCTGTTGCACGCGATCTTCAACTTCACGTAAGTAACCACGTAAGGTCTTCGGCGCAAAGTTCGGGTTCTCGTTGAGTTCGCGACCAAGATGTAAGAGAGCTGCAATTCCATCGATGGATTCGCCAGTTAAGAATGGTTGGGCGATAGAGCGAAGTTCATCAATCCACTCGCTGCCTTCTGTGGGAATAACTGATGCCTGCCGTACCTGCTTAAGAAAATCGCGCACATCGGTACGATCGAAGAAACGTTCGGTATTGCGTACTTGGTATGGGATTCCATCACGGTTCATGGCGCGCTCTACCGCAGATAATTGTGCATTTGTTCGGGCAAGTACGGCAATCTCTTGCGGCTGAACACCACTGCTTAAAAGCGATGTGATTTCACTAAGGACTCCAACAATCTCAGATTGCTCATCTTTAAAACCCTGCACCGATGGCTTGCTGCCATGGCTATTGAATGCAACGAGCTCTTGTCCCATTGCGCCGTGGCGCAAGATTGAGTTTGCGGCAAATGTGATCTCTGGTGTTGAGCGATATCCGGTGCTCAGGCGAATCACCTGCGCCTCAGGAAAACGCTGAGTAAAGGTATTGAGAAATACCGGCGTCGCTCCGGCAAATGAGTAAATTGTTTGAGCTGGATCTCCGACGACACAGATGTCGCTTCGGGTTCCAAGCCATGCATTAATCAATCGTTGTTGGACTGGCGAAATATCCTGATATTCATCGACAGTGAAATAACGATATTGATCTTGAACGCGCTCTCGCACATCACGCTCTTCTTCAAGCATTGCAGAGGTAAGCAAGAGAACATCTTCAAAGTCGATTGCGAGCTCCTGCTTCTTGATTGATTCATATGCAGTGTAGAGCTGAACCAACTGCTCTGGATTAACACGAGGCTTAATCAGGCGCTGAGAAATCTCATCAATAAAATCTTCTGGTGCTACCTGCGAAACTTTCGCCCATTCGATCTCAGTGGCAATATCTCGCATCAGCTCGCGATTATTGGTTGCAATATGAGCGGTCAGATCCGCCCTGCGAACTGCCTCGGTAATGAAGCTTCCCTTAGAGGTAATCAGGTCTGGGGTGCGACCACCAAAGACAGTGGGCCAGAAGAAGAGCAGTTGTTTGAGCGCTGCCGAGTGAATTGTGCGGGCGGCAACAGTTGGAACGCCAAGGGTGCGTAGTCGGGCGCGCATCTCGCCAGCGGCGCGCGCGGTAAAGGTAAGCGCCAAAACCTTCTGTGGATCCATCGTTCCGATAGCAGCGGCATAGGCGATGCGGTGAGTGATAGCACGCGTCTTTCCAGTACCAGCTCCTGCAATTACAGAGACCGGTCCGCGGGTAGCAAGTGCCACAGCGCGCTGATCGTCATCGAGTGCGCCAAGGATCTTTGCCGCATCTAGCGGCGATGTTGATTGTGACTGCGAGAAGCCATCTATCGCCATGTCTCGCCAGCTAACTTGGCTTGATTGAGCGAGGTCTCACCAAGCCAACTCTCGATCATCTTTCGTGCAACAGATACCTTAGGTGGAAGCAGCAGTGATCCATCTTCGGCAGCTGTCTTCAACTCTTCGCGTGAGAACCACTTCACTTCTGTAATTTCTTCGCCATCAGGACGCGCATCATCTGGTGCATCTGTGACGGCAGAGAATGCAATCATCACACTTGCTGGAAATGGCCACGGCTGAGATCCAAGGTAATTAATTTCAGAGAGGCGCACACCTGCTTCTTCAAAAACTTCGCGGGCAACGCAATGTTCAAATGTTTCACCCGGCTCCATAAATCCAGCGAAGGTCGAGAAGCGACCATCAGGCCAGACTGGTTGGTGACCCAAGAGAATGCGATCAGCGCGATCTTTGACTAGAACGATCACAGCCGGGTCGGTACGTGGATGATGTTGCAGATCATCAACATCGCACTTACGTGCCGCTCCTGATAAGTCGACGCGAGTCGGCGCACCACATCGTGGACAATGTGGATGTGCATCATGCCAATTTGAAAGTGCAATTGCATGCATCGCAACTTCTAAATGCAGTGGAGATAACCCGCCGGCTAATTCGCGCAAAGTTAAATAATCTGTGACTTCACTATCTACTGCACCTGATGCCCAGGCAAAGTAGGCGGTATCGGTACTGCGGTCGATCCCCAGAAAGTAACGCTCTCCCCCAACGGCGTCGCTTGCGGCGAGAAATGTAGGTCCCTCATTGGTGCTGCGGATGCGACCTTTACCGACCTCAATGATGGAGGCGCTCTGCCAGAGCTGATCGATACGGCCTTGGTCGGAGCGGAGGTCACCGGCGCGGTCCATCAAGGAAGGTCTCTGTGGAATCGCGCTCATAGGTGGAGGTTACTAGGCTCTCCCCATGCGCATCACCTCGTGGAATATCCTCCATGGCCAGCCGCTCGTTCCCGGCGAGAGCGTGCCCTTTGCCAAGGTGGCGGCAGAGCTCGGAAGCGATCTCATCGCGCTACAAGAGATAGATATGGGCCTTGTGCGATCTGGCAGCTCGCAGCAGGCCTCAGATATTGCAAGCGCTATGAATACCCAGCATTGGGGCTTTGCGCCGACCGTTCATGGCACACCTGGCTTTGATTGGAAGAAGGTTTCAAAGAATAATCTTCGAGTCTTTACATCGAGCGATGCGCCGCTTGATTCTCATTACGGAATCGCAATTGCCTCACGCATTCCGGTAAAGCAATGGCTCCGTTTAGAGCTAGGTAAGGCGTGGATTGGTATGCCGCTCTTGATTGCAAATGAGAAAGGTAAGGTCGCGCCTTTCTATGTAAAGGATGAGCCTCGTGTTGCGCTCGGCGCAGTCCTAGAAAATGGCTGGACCGTCATCAATACCCATCTCTCATTTGTCCCATTTGTAAATATCTTTCAACTATTAAAAGTTTCTCGTTGGGCCAAGAAGATTGAACAGGAGCATTCAACACGTGTGCTGCTCGTCGGTGATTTCAATCTACCGTGGGGAATTCCGGTTCGAATTACCAAATGGGTTCGCGCAACGAACGCACTGAGCTATCCATCATGGAAGCCAGCGATCTCCTTTGATTACATTCTGACTCGTTCTGCAGATAGCAAATCTCTCACAGAGGTTCTGCACCCGCAGTTACCTATCAGTGATCATCGACCAATCACTGTTGAGATAAATTAACTCAAGAGCGCAATCAGCTCGGCCTCAGTCGCCAAATTAGCTCGACGATCAATCTGACCTGTTGGAACATAATGGAAGGCAGCGCTGACGTTCTCGACCGAAATATCTGCAAGTTTGGCCCACGCTAAACGATAAATCGCGAGCTGAATTGCAGAATCCTCATCGAGAACGGTAGATCCTGTCTTCCAATCAACTACCTCAAAGCCCTGCTCTGTCTTATAAATTGCATCAATTCGCCCGCGCACCAAAGTCCCTGCGATGACAGTCTCAAATGGAACTTCAACTGCATATACGTTGCGATCTGCCCACTCTGATTTCAACCAGCTTGCCTTGAGTTCTTCCAGGGTGCGATCTTCCTCAATTGGCTGCAGGAGATCGAAATCTTCATCGTCAAAGATTGAATTGCCGCGTAGGTGCTTCTCAACCCAGAGGTGGAAGGCAGTTCCGCGTGATGAGTATTCATCACGGGCGCGTGGCATTGGTCGACGAACGCTGCGCGCAAAGCTCTCCGGATCTTTCTTCATAGCGATGATCGCTGAGGGAGACATTCGAAGCGGGCGTGGAATCTCACCACTGTTGCGACGGAACTCAGCGCTCTCCTTGATAATTGCTTGGGCATCTTCAACCCATGAGTGCAGGGCTGCGCCTCCAGAGAGCGATGAGAGATCAACGGTGTGAGCAGTGCGAACTTGTTCGACGGTGGCATCAAATGCTGCACGACGTCCACCTAGCGGATCACGTGGCCACTCTTGCGAGATCTCGATATCTTCTTGTGGATTGCGGGCATCGGGCGCTGGTGCTTCGAGTTCATCAATGACTCTTCCGCTGCGAAGTGCAACTTCCTCCACGCTTCGGTAGAGCACCGATGGCGCTAGCGGCTTGACGCCTTCGCCCCAATATGAAGTAGAGCAGAAGAGATGTGTCTTTGCGCGAGTTACGGCAACATAGCCAAGTCGTATCTCTTCGCTATAGCGATAACCATTGCAATCATCTTTATATTTATCGAGCGCCTTATTGGCATCGGAGTTTGTGCTGATCTGTGAGAGGTTAAGTTGTGGAACGACATGGGAATCACTACGCAGAGCGAAGGGGATGAAACGCTCATTAAATACCCAGTTTTCAGGGCTCTTAGAGCTCTTTGAAGGGAAGGTTCCCTCGGCCAGGCCTGGGATAGCAACGACATCCCACTCGGCTCCCTTAGACATATGAATTGTCAGAATCTGAACAACGGAGGCGTCTACCTCTGGCGATCCAGCTTTAAGTCCACCTTCTTCATCACTTGCCACATCGAGCCATTGGATAAAGCTATTGAGCGAACCACCAGAGCGCGCAAATTTACTAGCCTCATCTAAGAAGCGATCGAGGTGGCGGCGGCCATGTATTCCCTCTTCTCGCAACATCACCTCTGCTTCTAGGTTGAGGTAGCGCTCGATTTCAAGAATCAGATCTGTAATGGAGCCTGATGCTCGTGAACGTAATCTCCGTAAATCAGATGAGAACTTCACTAGCCGGGCATAACCTGCAGCAGAGAATGAACGAGCCTCAGCAGAGTCGATCTCATCGAGGGCATCAATCAAAGAACCTGCAATCTGGTCATCATTATCTGCAACTAATGGATTACCGGCGATGATGTTCTGTACCAATGTGCGGTTATCTGAACCTTCGCTCTTTGCACGACTACGAGAGAAGCGACCAAGGGCGGCGATATCTCGTGGACCTAAGTTGATGCGAGGACCTGTGAGATGGCGCATGAGTGCGCCACCGGCATCTGGTGAGTTGATGATCTTGAATAGCGCGACGATATCTGCAACTTCTGGAACATGAATCAATCCACCCAGTCCGAGAACCTCAGATGGGATATCTGCGCTGGTAAGTGCTTCTTGGATATATGCGATCTGCGACTTCTTTCGCACAAGTACTGCGAAGGTAAGTGGCTTCTCCCGCTCTTTATTACCCTGCCAGAGCGGGGTGAAATACTCGGCAATAGCCTGTGCTTCGGCCTCAAGGTTTTCGAAGATTCCGCAGGTGAGATCGCCGATCCCAGCACCTTCGCGGGCGCGAAGCGGAAGAACTACAACGCCATCATTATTGCGAACGCTCTCGGAGATAACATTTGCGACTTCTAGGATGCTCTGGTCATTTCGATATGTAGTGGACAAGTTATATTGCTTCTCACCTGTTGCGCCATCGCCTTTAGGGAAGTAATTGTTAAATGCACCGATTGTTCCTGCAGCTGCTCCGCGCCAAGTGTAAATAGATTGACATGGATCGCCTACTGCGGTCACTGGATGGCCACCACTAAAGAGAGTGCTGAGTAGGCGCACCTGCGAGTGAGAGGTATCTTGATACTCATCAAGGAGAACGACCGGATATTTAGCGCGTTCGATTGCACCTACATCTGGGAATGATTGTGCAATTCGCGCAGCAAGAGCAATTTGATCATCGAAAGATAGCTGCCCACTGGTGCGACGAAGCGAGATGAACTTCTCCATCATCGAAACAAGTCCGATCCGCTGTTGTGAAGTTAACGCAGCTTTTCGGACGCCTTCATTTGTTGCGCCTCCCATCCGAGAGAGCTCTGCTAATAATTTATTATCTTCTTCGATAATTGCATCACCTGAGACCTGGTGCTCGAGCGCCTGCGATGTGAGCCCCATCAGATCTTCCACAACCGTCTTAATCGAAGATTCGTTGCTATATCCATCTTCATCCCAATTGCGGACGATGCGATTTGCCTGCATCCAGAGCGCTGCTTCACCTAATGGCTGAGAATCAGCATCAATACCTAAGCGGATTGAGTGCTCAGAGAGGATGCGGCCGGCATATGAGTGATAAGTCGTCACCGAGGTGTCGAGGCTGGCAAAGGGGCGTTCTATACCGCTCTTCTCCATACCTTTGGCAAGCTGAGCAAGACGTTTACGGATTCTCAAGTTGAGTTCACCGGCAGCTTTGCGGGTAAAGGTAAGACCCAAAATCTGATCAGGACGGACAAAGCCATTGGCGACAAGATAGACAACGCGTGATGCCATTGTCTCTGTCTTTCCAGAGCCAGCACCGGCAATCACTACGGCAGGCTCGAGTGGATTGCTGGTAATTGAGATAATTGCCGCTTGCTCTTTACTTGGCAACGGAAATGATCCATCAATCAGACGAATGAATTCTGCGACTTGTGCTGGGGTGTACTTCTCGCTCATGGCGCTCATCCGATTACCGATCTTCCTTGGAGATGGACCGGGCATGAACTCTTAACCGGACAGAAGCTGCAGAAATCATTCTTCTTTGCGATAAAGACCGGTGATGCCATTTGATCTGCAATAGATTCAAGATGTGTTGATACTTCGGCAATCTCGATAGGAGGTCGCTCGCGAGTGGCCACCTCTTTTGTGTCGTGACCTAAGAAGACGAGATGCGAACCAGATACAGCTGGGCTATCAAACTTCTTCTCGAAGCCGTTGAGAACGACCGCAAGTTGGTAGCAAGCGAGCTGTAGATTTTCGGCAGCTTCTTTCTTTCCGATCGCTTTACCGGTCTTAAAGTCAACGACATAGAACTTGCCATCGCTATCTACTTCTAGGCGATCCACGGATCCGCGAACTGTGGCGCGTCCCAGGTTGAATGTGAAATCAAGTTCTACCCCTTCGACTTCTCGGGTAGATGTTCGGTGGTATTGAGCAAAGCGTTCGAGCATCTTCTGTGCCCGTTGCAATTGGAGCTTGCTGATCCAGCCTGTTGAATCAGTAATGAGTGGCCAAGCCTGATCGAGTGATTCGTAGAGATATTGGTCGGTGGTATCAGGGTGCTCGACTTTAATTCGAGCATATTCGTGAATAACAGAGCCCAATAGCTGGGCAGTTGAATCTCCATCTGAGCC